>JAMONT010000023.1 GCA_027066455.1 Candidatus Altimarinota bacterium | reverse complement strand
ATTTGAAAATTTGAGAATTTTGAGAGCTTTGAAAAATAGGTTTGGTTCAACTTCTGAGGTAGGACTTTTTAAAATGCAAGAGCAAGGTTTGGTTGATTTGAAAAATCCTTGACTTGAATTTATTAGTTCTTCAGAAGCTATGATTGGCTCAAGTTTGAGTATTACAGTTGAAGGTTCAAGAACTTTGGTTGTAGAAACTGAAAGTCTTACAACTTATACAAAATTTGGTTATCCAAAAAGAAGTTCTTCTTGAATTAATTCTTCAAAATTGGATTTAATAATTGCTGTACTTTTGAAATACACAAATATACATCTTGATTCTTATGATGTTTATGTGAATATTGCAAGAGCTTTAAAAATATGAGAACCTTGAATAGATTTGAGTTTAGCAGCTTCAATAATTTCAAGTAAAACAAATAAAATAATTTCTAAAGATGTTGTTTTTGTTTGAGAAATTTCTTTAACAGGACAAATAAAAAATGTTATGTATTTGGAAAAAAGAATAAAAGAAGCTTCAAAACTTCAATTTAAAAAAATTTTTATTCCAAATATTGAAATTAAATGAAATTATGATATTGAAATTATTAAAATAAAAAATATTTGAGAATTAGTAAAAAAAATCTAACTTTTTTAAAAGTTAGATTTTTTAATTTTTAATATGGTGGAGCTGAAACTAGTTCAGCCCCATAAAAAATGGAGGTGCCAACGAGGTTCGAACTCGTGTAAACGGTGTTGCAGACCGGTGTATAACCACTCTACCATGGCACCAAAATAATTATTTTTCCTTAAAGCCAAAGAATTATAACTATTTTTTCAAAAATTCAAATTTTATTTTGAGATTTTTTTATAGTAAGTAAAAAAACATATTATAATTTTTGGGTTAATGTAGAAAATGTGTACTATTTTTATATTTATTATTTTTATAATTAATTTATTAAAAAACTAGTTTTCTCATATTTTGAAGAAATTAAAATTTCTTCAAAATTTTTTTAATCAAATCATCTTTTGTGTCTATATTCAAATAATTTATATTATTTTTTCTCAAATTTTTTTCAAAATCTTCTATTTTATTTTTTCTTAAATTTTTATATTTTTCTATTTTTTTTCTATTTCAAAAATTAAATTCCATAAAACTTTTATCATTTTTAAAACTTAAATTTATATTTTTTTCAATTAAATTATTTTCAAAAAAATCAAAAATATTTATATAATTCACTTCATTAAAAACATTCAAACTTTTAAAAACTTTTTTATCAAAATCCATTTTATCACTCAAAATAAAAATCAAATTATCCTTTAGATTATATTTTTTTATAAAATCAATAAAATTACTTTTTTTCTTTTCTATTTTTTTTGAAGCTACTCCTTCTCCCCTCAAGGGAGAGGGTTGGGGTGAGGGCAAAATAGATGAATTAGAAATTTCCCCCAAAACCTTCAAAATAACACTTTCATTTTTTTCAAAATCAATAAATTTTTCTCCATATTCATTATAAATAATTGCTCAAATATTATTCCCAGATTTTATTCAAGAAAGTGCAAATAAGTAAAAAATTTCTTCTAGTAATTCTATTTTTGTTTTCTGCTGACTTCCAAAATACATACTTTCTGAAATATCCAAAAAAAACATTATTTTCAAATCTCTTTCTTGTTCATAATTTTTCACAAACATTTTTCCATTTTTGGCAGTAGTTTTCCAGTCAATTCTCTTGATAGAATCTCAAAAAACATATTCTCTAATTTCAGCAAAATCTATTCCTGAACCTTTAAATAAAGTTTTATAATTACCAAAAAAATCTCAAGACAAAATTTTTTTAGTCTTAATTTCAAGTTTTCTAAATCTTTTTGATTTTAATTTATTCATATTTTTTTATTTTTTATTTGTAGCCCCTTTCTCCCCAAAAAGGGACAAGTGAAGAAACGAGTGTAACGACTATTCTGAAGTTGGAGTGCAACAGAGAGGATTCAGGTGAGAGGGATTTAAAATTAACTTATCCTAACTCTATCCAAAATCATATTCACAATATCAGTTTCTGAAACTTCATCAGCAACAGCATCATAATTCAAAACAAGCCTGTGAGCAAGAGCTGAAACAGCTATTTCTTTTACATCTTCAGGAATTACAAAACTTCTTCCAGAAAGTAGTGCCAGAGCTTTTGCTCATTTTAAAAGTGCCAAACTTCATCTTGGAGAAACTCAATAATTCAAATATTTTCATATTTCTTCTAAATTATATTTTTCTGGATTTCTTGTAGCGAAAACCAAATCAGTTATATAATCAATAATATTTTCCGAAACATAAATTTTTTCAAGTAATTTTTGTAATTCTAAAATTTCAGATTTTTTCATCACTTTTTTAATTTCTTGAGATTCTATTTTATAAATATTAGAAATAATTTTTTTCTCTTCTTCTAAACTAGGATACTGCACATTTATTTTTAATAAAAATCTATCTAACTCAGCTTCTGGTAGCTTATAAGTTCCAGATTGCTCAATTGGATTTTGTGTTGCTAAAGTAAGAAAAGGCTTATCTAAAACAAAAGTATTATCTCAAATTGTAACTTGTTTTTCAGCCATAACTTCAAGTAAAGCAGATTGAACTTTACTTGGAGCTCTATTTATTTCATCAGCTAATAAAAAATTAGTAAAAATTGGTCATTTAACAGTTTCAAATTTTGATTTTGCTTGATTATAAATTTCTGTACCTATCAAATCACTTGGTAATAAATCAGGTGTAAATTGTACTCTTTTAAAATCCAAATCAAGAGTTTTTGCTAAAGTATCAATTGTAAGAGTTTTAGCTATTCAAGGCACTCATTCAAGTAAAATATGTCCTCAAGTTAAAAGTCAAATAATCAAATCTCTAATTAATTTTTCTTGTCCAATAACTTTTTTATGAACTTCTTTTACAACTGTATTTAAAATTTCTTTTTTTTCTAGAATTTTTTGTTCTAATTCTAAATTATAATTATTTTCTGTCATATTATTTTTATGTTATTTTTTAAATTATTTTTCTAAAATTTTTTTAGTTTCATCAACATATTATTTTCTAATTTATAAAAATCAATATTTTTTTAGAAGTTTTTTTTGACAAAAAAGTTTTTTCCTTTAAAATGGCTTTATAAAGTATTTATTTAAATATAAAAAAATGAAATCCAAAATTAATAAAATTTTAACTGATATAAAAAATAAAAAAGAAGAATTAATAAAAGAATATTCTAATTTAAAAGAAAAATATTGATTTAAAATAATTGGAAAAAGAATTATTTGGAATAAAGAAAAAAAGGAAGAATTAAAAAGAAAAAAAAAATCTATTTGGGATACTTTTTTTTGAGCTGAATTCAGAGAATTTTTATCAATTCCCTTTATTTGGGCAATGCTAATTCCAGCTTTTATATTAGATATTTTTTTATTTTTTTACCAAAACACAGCTATCAGGCTTTATAAAATTCCTCTTGCAAAAAGAAGTGATTATATTGTTTTTGATAGAAAAGAGTTAGCTTATCTAAACTGGATGCAAAAAATAAATTGTATTTATTGTTCATATTTTAATTGATTGGTACAATATGCAACTGAAATAGCTTGAAGAACAGAAAAATATTGGTGTCCAATAAAACATGCTAGAAAAAAATCTTGAACTCATGATTGGGAAGAATATTTTGCTGATTATTGAGATCCAGAATGATTTAAACAAACTTTTTGTTCTATAAAAGAATTTGAAGAATTAAAGAAAAAATAAAAAAATAATTTATTAAAAAAATAAAAAATGAACTTAATTTACCAATGAATTTCTTGAGCATATAGTCATATTGCTTGTAAAATAGCTGAAAAAAATCTTTGAATTAATTCAAGTAATTTTATTTGATATTCTGATTTTTCTACTGTTTGGGAAAAAATAGATAAAAAAAATATTTGAGTTATTCCAGTTGTAAATTCTTATGCTTGAAATATTCACGAAAATCTTTATAATTTTTTAAGATATGACAATAAAATTATTTGAGAAATAAATCTAGAAATAAATCATTGTCTTTTATCAAAAGAAGAAAAAATAGAAGATATAAAAAAAGTTTATTCTCATCCTCAAGCTCTTAGTCAATGTTATGATTTTTTGAAAAAATACTGAATAAAAGCAATAAATGGTTGAGATACAGCAGGAAGTGCAAAAATGATAAGTGAATCAAAAGAAACTGGATTTTGAGCATTAGCTTCAAATTTAGCTTGAGAAATGTATAATTTGAATTCTTTGAAATCTTGAGTTCAAGACCAAAAATGAAATACAACTAGGTTTTTTATTGTTGTTCCAAAAAATTCTAAACATAAATTTTCTGATAAAAAAAATAAAACAACAATTATTTTTGAAGCAAAAAATATTCCAGCAAGTCTTTATAAATGTCTTTGAGCTTTTGCTACAAATTGAGTAAATTTAACAAAAATAGAGTCTTTACCAAATCTCAAATGACCTTTTTCATATCTTTTTTGGCTTGATTTTGAATGAAATTTATCTGACAAAAATGTAAAAAAAGCACTTGAAGAATTAGAGTTTTTTACACTTTATATAAAAGTTTTAGGAGAATATTAATTTTATTTTGCATTTTTAAAATAAATAATTAGAATAATAAGGTATAATTTTAGAAAAATAATTTTTAACTATGTTTAAAACAGAAAAAAAAATATCTTTTGCAATAAAAAAAACTACTTGTATTGTTGATTTTAATAATGAAAATGAAATTGATAAAGCTTTAAAGGAAGCTGAAAATACTCCTTTTATAAGCTTTAATAAATCATATAATGATTCACAAAAATATCTTGAATCATTAACTAATTAATTTTTTATGAAAAAATATAATATTGTTTTAAAAGAAGCCTTTCATTATGATTTAAACTATATTCAAGATATTATTTTTAGATTTACTTTTTCAAAGGAAACTGTAAAAAAAATAATAGATAGTATTTATATTCATATTTATTCTTTATCTATTCTTCCTTATAGATATGTTTCTTATAAGAATTTTAGAGTTATAACTATTAGAAAAAAATATAAAGTTTTTTATAAAATAAATGAAACAAAATGAGAAGTTCAAATCTATAGAATATTATTTTCTAGTTCAAATTATCAAAATGTATTATAATAATTTTAAAAAAGCACTAGAAGAGTTAGAATTTTTTACACTTTATATAAAAGTTTTAGGAGAATATTAATTTTATTATAATAATTTAAAAAAATGCAAGAAATATTAAAAAAGTATAATATTAATTTAGAAGAAAAACAAATAAAAAAATTAGAAAAATTTTTGAAAATTTTTATGGAAAAAAATTCTCAAATAAATCTTTCTGCAATAAGAGAATCTGATGAAATTATTTTGAAACATTTTGTTGATAGTTTGATTTTGACAAATTTTGTAGATTTAAAATGAAAAGTTTTGGATTTATGAACAGGTTGATGATTTCCTTGAATACCTTTAAAAATTTTTTTAGAAGAACAAATAAAATTATCTTTACTTGATAGTGTTGGAAAAAAATTAGATGCAATTGATGGTTTTTTAGAAGAATTAGAATTGTCTAAAGACACCATAACAGTAAAAGCTAGAGCTGAAGAGTTAGCTCATAATAAAGATTTTAGAAGTAAATTTAGATTTGTAATAAGTAGAGCAACAGCTTACCTACCAACTTTGATAGAATATTCTATGGCTTTTGTTAGAGTAGACTGATATTTAATTGCTTATAAACTAGAAGATGAAGCTGAAATAGAGGAATCAAAAAAAGCATTAAAAGCAAATTGAGCAGAAATAGAAAGAATAGAAAAATATGAAATTGATGGACAAAAAAGAGTTTTAATTTTTATAAAAAAAATATGAAAAACTCCAAGTAAATATCCAAGAAAAATTTGAGAACCTAGAAAAAATCCTATAATTTAAAAAACTATATCAAAAAATTGATATAGTTTTTTTGTCTTTCTTTTAAATACTTTTTTCATAATATCTAAGTTTTGTTTTTTTCAATTCAAAACTAAATTCTTCTCATAATTCAAAATCTATAATATAAATTCAAACAAAATTATTAGGAATTTCAGCTATTTTATCTGGAGTTTTAGAAATTTTTTCAAAACCTTTTTTATCTTCACTATAAACATAAAAAACTTTTTTTATTCTTTTATAATCTTTTATTATTTCCACACTTTTTACATCATAAAGTTTCAAAATTTGATTAGAAATTTGATTTGCATCTATTTTACTTGTATCAATTTGTAATAAAAAATTAGCAAATCACTGATTATCAAAAGTAAGATTTAATTCTCAGATATTATAATTTCTTTTCCTAAGCAAACTTGTAATTCTGTTTAAAACTCAAACAGTATTGTTTGAAGTTATGCTAAAATATGTTTTCATATTTTTATAGTTAAATATATATTTTAATTATTTTTTTTATAACTCTTCTCTACAAACCACTGTTTCAGCTAAAGAATATCAAGCTGGAACCATTGGAAAAATATTATCTTCATCTGCTTCAACTTTTATTTCAATTACAGCTGGTCAATCCAATTCAAATTCTTTTTCTAAAACTTTTTTTAATTCTTCCTCACTTTTTACTGTATATCAATTTATTCAATAAGCTTCTGCTAACTTTTCATAATTTGGAGAAGTTATTGGTGTTGAAGCATAATTTTTATCAAAAAATAAATCCTGCCACTGTCTTACCATTCACAAAAAATTGTTATTCATAATTATTACTTTTACATTCAAATTATGGTCTTTTAAAACTTGTAATTCTTGAATATTCATCTGAACACTTCAATCTCCCACAATATTTATTATAGTTTTTTCTCTATTTGCAATTGCTGCTCAAGCTGAAACTGGAATAGAAAATCACATTGTTCCAGCTCAACCAGAGGTTAACCAAGAAGTTGTTGAAGCTACTTTCAAAATCTGAGCTGACCACATTTGATGTTGTCAAACATCAGTTACAAAAATATATTTTTTTAAGTTTTTTTCTGTTTTAGAATTAATAATATGAAGTGCATTTTTTGTAGAAAAATGAGAAGTTTTAGCTTCACAAATTATTTTTTTATTGAATTCTTCTATTTGTTTTTTCCAATCATCAATTTCTAAAACTCCTTTCTCCCTTTGGGGGAAAGGCTGGGATAGGGGGATGGTTTTCAAAATTTTTTCAAGAAATATTTTCCCATCACTATGAATTGCTAAATCTGTTTTTATAACTTTATCTAATTCAGAAATATCTATATCAATATGAATTATTTTTTTATTATTTTCTACAAAACTTTCATAAGTTCCAACTAATCTATCATCAAATCTAGAACCAATATTTATAATTAAATCTGCATTATAAGTTGCCAGATTTCCTGCATAAGTTCAATGCATTCCTATCATTCACAAATAATTTGGATTATTTTCTGCTAAAACTCATTTTGCTAAAAGTGTTGAAACAGTAGGAATTCAAAGCTTTTCTACAAATTCATTTAAAAGTTTTTCTCAATTTGCAAATTTTACACCTTGTCAAATTAATAAAACTGGTTTTTTAGATTTTTTTAGCATTTCTAGAGTTTTTTCTATTTGTTTTTCTGAAACTTCAAGAGAAGCAATATTTGAATAAAATATTTCTTGTTCAAAATCTTCTTTTTCTGTATATTCAGCTAAACTAATATCTTTTGGAAAATCAATTAAAACTGGTCAAGGTCTTCAACTAGTTGCTATTTTTATTGCTTCATCAACTATTGTTTCAATTTTATTAACATTGTCAACAACAAAACTGTGTTTTGTAATACTCATAAAAGTTCAAATTGTATCAAGTTCCTGAAAGGCATCAGTTCACATTACTCATAAAGGAACTTGTCAAGTTACAACAAGCATTGGGATAGAATCCATCATAGCATCCATAACTCAAGTTATTAAGTTAGAAGCTCAAGGTCCTGAAGTTCCAAAACAAACTCAGATTTCTTTTTTTGTTCTAGCCCAACCTTGAGCAGCAAAAGAAGCACCTTGTTCATTTCTTACTAAAATATGTTGTATTTCAGAACAAAGTTCTAGTTTATCATAAAGAGGCATATTTGCTCATCCTGGATAACCAAAAACAGTATTTATTCAATGTTTTTTTAAACTTTCTAAAAGTTTATCTGCTCAATTCATAATTTTTTATTTGTTTAGATAATAATTTTTTACATTAACCTTAAAATTATAATATATTTTTTTATATAAAAATCAAGAGTTTTTTAAGGAACAAAATTAAAAAATTAAATTTATGAAACCTCTATTTGTTTGAAAAAAATAAAGGATTCTTATGAATTTTTGGAAAAATTATAATATAAATATAATGTTTTTTTTATTGACTTTTAAAAAAAAATCATATAATAAAAAATATATTAATTATTAATTTAAAAAAAATATGTTAAAAAAAATTATCTTGTTTTTATTTTCTGCATTTTTGTTATTAGCTTACATAAATACTAATGCTATAGTTTGTACAACTGAATATATTCCTGTTTGTGCAAAGAAAGATTCTATTAAAAAAAGTTATATAAATAATTGTATGGCTCAAAAAGATTGAGCAGCATTTATGTATGCTGGAAATTGTACTACAACTACAACTACAACAGATACAACTACTATGTGATGTATTAATGATTATCTTCCAGTTTGTTGAAAAAAATCTAAAATTAGAAAAAGTTATACTAATCTTTGTTTTATGATAGAAGATAAAGCAGATTTTTCAGCAAATTGAGTATGTAAACTTAGAGATGAAAAATGATGTTTTGTTGATACTTCTAAATGGTGTACTACTCTTAAAAGATGTATAAAAAATACTAAATATTGTCCAACAAAAGATTATGTACCAGATATTTCTCCAGATTTAAAAAGTGCTGTTGATGTATTTTTACCTAAGTTTTATCCTAAATTTGAAGCAAAATATAGTTCTTGAGAAGATAGATTAAAAGCTATAGATGAATATTCAGAAAAATTAGATAAAGCAATTAGTTCAAAATATACTTATAAAGCTATGTTATATTATATAATTCAACAACTTGAAGCTAAAAGAGTTAATTATTTATCAAATTAAAAAAATCTAAAAAAAAAAGAAAAAAAAATCTTGAAAAAAAGATTTTTTTTTATATACTCTTTATAAATCTACTTTATAGGTGACTTTTTCTAATAGTTTTTTCCTTACGCAAATTAACTATTGGCATATCTTAGAGTTTTTTGGATGAGGATTTTCTTAATTGTGAAATCTTCTGTAAAATTAACAGATATTCTAAAATACTTCGAAAAGAAGGAATACAAAATTTTTGGATTGACCATAAACTGGATTTACTTTAATAAAATTAAAATAAATAAAAAAATGACTAAAATTAGTTGAGATGATAAACAACCTTTTGTAAATGAAGATTGTATTTGATGCAGTGCTTGTGTTGCTATTTGCCCAGATGTTTTTGATTTAAATGATGAATGAAAAGCTTTTGCTAAAGAATTAGGAGAATATGATGAAAATGATGTAAATGATGCTATTTCTGCTTGTCCTGTAGTTGCTATTTCTTGGAAAGAAAATTTTTTAGCTAAATAAAATTAATAATAAATTGGATACAAATTTAATACATATTTTTTGATTTTGAATAGCTACTTTTGCTATTTGATTAATATCATTTCCATTTTTTATAGAATTTCTAAAAAAAATGAAACTTGGAAAACAGATTAGGGAAGAAGCTACAATAGGAAAAGCAATAGAATTTTTAAAATTACATAAAAATAAAACTTGAACTCCTACAATGTGATGAGCTATGATTCTTTGACTGGTTTTTTTTATGGTTATTGTAAGTATGGTTTTTCAATACTTTTGACTTATAGAAAATTCTTTACTTAGTAGAGAAGAAACATATTTAACCATTTTTACACTTTTCACAGTTTGATTTTTGTGATGAGTAGATGATTATATGAATATAAAATGAATATGAAGAACTAAGTGATTATCTGCAAAATTTAAAATGTTGTGGCTCTTAATATTTGCTTTACTTTGAGCTTTGTGGTTTTATTTCAAATTAGATTTTGACAGCTTAGCACTTTGATTTATTTGAGAAATAAGTTTATGACTTTGGTTTATACCATTTTTCATTTTTATGATTGTAGCATCAGCAAATAGTGTAAATATCACTGACTGACTTGATTGACTTGCTTGATGACTATTACTATTTACATATTCACTTTATGCATACATAACTTATGATCAATGATTATTGTTGCTTTCTACAATATGTATAACAATAATTTGAGCTTTGATAGCTTTTTTATGGTTTAATGTAAAACCTGCAAAAGTTTATATGTGAGATATTTGAAGTCTAGCTCTTTGAGCAAATTTATGATTAATGGCTATTTTAACAGATACAGTTTGAATTCTTATAATAATTTGACTTATATTTATACTTGAAACTGTTAGTGTAATTGTACAATTAACAAGTAAAAAACTTAGAAATTGAAAAAAAATATTCAAAATTGCACCATTTCATCATCACCTAGAAGCAATTTGACGGACAGAAGAAAATGTTGTTTTTAGATTTTGGCTTATTTGACTTATATTAACAATTATTTGAATTATTCTTTATAAAATTTAAAAAAATACAAGAGTTTTTAATTTCTTGTATTTTTTTGTTTAATTATTAATAAGTTTTTATATTTTTTTTCTATAAAATCATAATCTTTTTGAAATTGTTCATAATTAGAATTTTTAATTTTTAACGTTCATACTTTTCAAAATCAATCTTTTGTTAATCAAATTTCTTTTCACTCATATTTTTCAGGAAATATTTTCAAAGAAAAAAAAGATTTTAATTTTTTAATTTTTTCAAATAATTCATAATTATAAGATTTTAAAATTCATTTTTTTTCTGGAAAAATGGATATTGAAGAAATATTATATTCTAAATTATTATTATTTTGTATTCAAAAAATTCAATCAAATAAATTATAACTATAAGCCTGTTCATACATTTCAAGCCTATATCAACCAATTCTTCAATTTAATTCTATAGTTTTTAGCTCTTTTTTAGAATTTATTTTGAATTCATGATGAATAAAAGTATTTTTTATTCAAGTTGCATTTATATTTTTTTCTATAAAATTATTTAAGTCTTTATAATTAATTTCTTTATTTATTTTATCTGATATTTCTCTACTTAAATTAAAAAAATCATTAATTTCAATTTTATTTGCTAACTCAACTTTTACAATTTTATTCAATATGTTTTCTCAATTTTCTCAAACAAAATAATCTATAGAATACATTTCTCAATCAATAAATTCTTCTACTAAAATATTTTTTTCTAAATCATTATTTTTTTTATATTTTTCAAAATCAATTTCTGTTTCTATTTTTGCTACTCAAGAACTTCCTACTCAATCTTTAGGTTTTAAAATAAAAGGCAAAGAAAATTCTTTTTTTAATTTTTCAAAATTTAGATTTCATATTTTATCTTCTAAAAAATTTACTGTAATATCTTTATCATATTTTAATAATAATTTTCTTTGGAGTTTTTTATTTCTAAATAACTCAAAATTTTTAGTTACATTTTGTCATAACTCTTTTTTTATTCGATTTGATAGAATAATTAAATTTTCTGCAAAAGTATTTATATAAATTATTTTATTATTTTTGTTAATTTCTTTTATTTTTTCTAAAAGTTCTTTTTGATTGTTATAATACAGCAAAAAAATTCATTTTTTTGCTAATTCATTTTTTCTTTTTAAATCTTTTTCTTTATATTTTTTAGAAAATAAAATAATTTTTACATTACATTTTTCTATTAAATTTAAATAAGAATTTAAAAAACTAACAACTGAATTATCATAAATTGCAGTATTTTTACCTATTATATCTATAAAAACTTTTTGCATCTTTTATTTAATTATTAATAATTTATTATAATTTTTTTCTATAAAATTTAAATCTTTTTCTATTTCTTTTCACTTTAATCTTAATGCTATAACTTTTCAATATCATTTTTTAGTTAATCAAACTTTTTTTCATATATTTGACTTAATAATATTTATAGAAAAAAATGATTCTAGTTTTTTAATCTTTTCTATAATATTTTCATTAAATCATTCTAAAATTCATTCTTTTTTTGAATAAAATTGTATAACTGCAAAATCATCTTTTATTTCTATTTCTCATTTTTTTTCAAACATGAAAGACAATAAATTAATTTTAGAAGATTTGTTATACATTTCAAGTCTATAACCTCAAATTCTTCAGTTTAATTCTATGGTTTTTAATTGATTTGAGCTTGTTAATTTAAATTCATGATGAACAAAAGTATTTTTTATTCAAGTTGCCTTTATTGTATCATTCAAAAAATCTAATAAATTATATTTTTCTAATTCTTTAGCTTTATCTATTGAAACAAATAATAAAAATTCAAATAAATCATCAATTCAAATATCTTCTGCTGATAAATTAAATACACTTTTTGTTATTCAAGTTATTTTTCAGTTTTCATCTACAAAATAATCAACAGAATATTTATCTCAATCTATAAATTCTTCAACAATCATTTCTAATTCTTCTATTTTTACATTTTTAGAAAAATTATCTAAAAAGTTTTTAAAACCTCAAACATAATCATTAAATTCATTTTCATTTTTTATTATACTAACTCATGCACTTTGTATTCAATTAGATGGTTTTATAACAAAAGGTAAGCCAAATTCTTTTTTGATTTCTAAAAAACAAATATTTTCAATATTAATTTTTTTATAACTTGTTGCTATTTTTTTATCATATTTTAATAATAATTCTCTTTGAAGTCTTTTATTTCTAAATAATTCTGATTTATCAGTTATTTTTTGTCATAATTCTTTTTTAATTTTATTTGTAATTGGGATTAATTGTTCTGTAAAAGTATTTATAAAAAAAATTTTTTCTTTACATTTAATTTTTTTTATTTTTTCAAATAAATCTTTTTCATTAATATAACTAATCATATTGATTCATTTTTTTTCAAGACTTATAACTTTTTCTTTTAAAATATTTCAAGAAATATAATAATTATATATTTCTGTATCATATATTTCTTTAATATCTAAAAAAGCTTCTGTATAATAATTAGCAAAATTAGAAATTTTTCACTGTATGTTTATAAAAGTTTTCATATATTATAATTAAAAGATTAAACTAATTTTTTTATTTCTTCAAGAATTATATCAAAATATTTTCTAGAATCAAAATTTATTTTATTATCTATAAAACCACTCTTTAGCTCAAATAAACTTATTTTTCAAGCCATTATTTTTTCATAATTTTTTTCATCTTTTTTTATCAGATTTATTACATTTTCATAAGCATTATTATAAATTAAATCTTTTAAAAATAATTTTTTTCATCATATTTTTGTATATCTGTAAAATCTTTCATAATATCAATCTATTTTTTTTCTATCAAATCATTTATTTTTTAATACCTCAAATATTTTTTCTTTTTTTTCTTCATCAAAAATATCTTCTAAAATTATTTGATAACATTTATCATAATAAGCATTATATTTTCAATAATTTAAAATTTTATTTCAATAAAAATATTCATTATATCAAGCTATTCATTCTTCTAAATCATTATAATTAGAAAAAACATAATCAAATCATAAATTATTTTTTCAATTAATATATCTAAAAAAATGAGTCATTTCATGAAAAAATATTACAATTATTCTTTTTATATTATATTCTTTTTCTAAAGGAATTTTTAAAATTCAGGAATTATGAGCTAATCAAGCAAAATTTCAAAAATCCCATTTTAATTCAGGAATTAGTTTTTTAGAAAATTCTAATAATCATTCTAATTTTTCTTTTGAAATAAAAATATTGTACTCTTTATTTTCTAAAATATTTACTTCTTTGTATAAAAAAGTTTTATCTACACCATAAAAAATTTTATTATAATAATCATAATTTTCTATTTTTTCTTTTATTTTGTAATTATAATCTAATTTATTTGCTTCAACATCATAAACTCATTTTAAAAATTCTGTTTTTTTTACTTTTATAAAAATTTCTTTTTCTAAAATTTTTTTATTTTTTTCTTCTAATAATTTTTCATTTTCTATTTTTTCTAAGATTTTTTTTAAAAAATTTTCTTTTTCTTTTAATATTTTTATATAATTTTTCTTATATTCTACTAAATTTTCTGGAATATTATCTCAAAAAATAGCTGAATTTAAAGTAATATTTCAAATTTTTTTAGTTAAAATTAAATCTACTTTTATATTTCAAATTTGCTCTAAATATTTTTTTATCATAATTTTTATTAAATTTTTAAACAATCACACTCAATCCTTTTCAAAATTCAGTTTTAGCTAAATTATCAATATAATTTTTTATATTTTTTTTAAAAAATTGTTCTCTTGAATTTTGGATAAATCATACAATATAAT
>JAMONT010000022.1 GCA_027066455.1 Candidatus Altimarinota bacterium | reverse complement strand
CTATCTCCTAAATATTTTAAATTACTTTCAGCATTACTTTTAGATACTTTTGCTTTTCCTAAAGAATTAGTAGCTTCTCTTAATTTTTCTTCTGCTTTATTTTTTGCATCTTCAAGTGCTCAAGCAAAAGCTAAGCCTATAAAACTTATAAATAGAAGAAATATTATTAAAAATTTTTTTAGCATATTTTTTAATTAAAAAATTATTTTTTTTATTCTACTAATATTTTTTTTTTTTTCAAATTTTTATTTTTTCAATGTAGTTTTCAAAATTAAAATTACCTTTTTTTATTTAAATTAGTTTTTTAGTATTTATTTAATTTTTTCAACTATTTCAGAAAGTTTTTCTACACTTGCAAATCAACTATAAACAATATATTCTCAAGTTTTATTATTTATAAAAACTAGTGTAGGGGTTCTTTTTACTAAAAATAAATCTATTCAATTATGTCTTTGTTTTAAGATTTTTGATTTTACTTTATTTTCAACTAAACATTTATCTAATTTTACTTTATTTCCTCATAATTTAATAGCTTCATTTATCAAATTTTCTTCATTTTGAACTTCAAAATCAAAATTATTATTTAATAATTTATAAAAACCTTCTTTTCATTTTTGCTTACTATAACATTCTAATATTTCAGCTAATTTTTGAGATTTTTTTAGATTATCAAAAGGAAAATGCTTTATTATAAGATTTAAATCCTTAGAATATTTTTTTCTTATAGTTTCCAAATTTCAACTTCTACGAAATTCTCTACAAATAGGACATTGTAAATTTACATATTCAAGTAAGGTTATAGAAGTATTTTTTTTTCAATAAATATAATCATCTGATTTTAACATTTCCAAATCATCTTTTTCAAGTAATTCAAATCATCTATCACTTCTTTTTAAAAATGGATTAAATTTACTTGCTTTTACATATAAGCTATAATTTCATATCTCTGTTTTTTTCAAATTACTAGAAACAACTTTTATTAAATTTTTATTATTAGAAAAAATATAAGCTGGCAAATATCTAATTCAATTACTTTTCAAAAGTTCACTTACTCAATTTTCTCAAAAATCTTTATATTCAAATATTGCATTTGGAATATCTTTTTTCAAATTTTTTATAATACTTTGTGAATTACAATTTTCACATTTTTTATCATTTATAATTGTTATTATTAAAGCATTTCTACTACTTAATTCATTATTAACATATATTTTTACAACATTTATAATAGCCATAATTTTTAATTTTTGTGCATCTGAAAAAGAAGAATTTCAATTATATTTTTGTTTAAATTTTTCAATGTTATTTAAAGCTTTATTTAATCTTGTACTAGAAAAATTGATTAATTTTCACTCTAAATTTTGTTTTATTAAAGGTTTATAAAATTTTTCTTTTTGTTTTAATTCTTCATTTGTATAAGCAAAACTTATATTAAAAATAGAAAATAAAAATAAAGATAAAATTGTTTTTTTTATAAAATTCATAATTTTTTTTTAGATTTTAAAATTGCTTTTCAGTATTTTCTTAAATTATATGTAAAATTTAGTCATATTATATAGAAGAAATAAAAAAAACAAAATATAAAGATAAAGAACCTACATTCTAGTTCAAAGAGCACAATTTTCTTGAAAAATCTAAAAAGACACTCATAATAGTAGTTACTTAACAGTAATTATTACAAATGTCTTACAAACAGTTTACTCAAGAAAATATATATGCAATAGAAATATATAAAAAAGAGTGATATAATCATTCACAAATAGCTAAGAAACTATGTAAATCACACACAAGTGTAAATAGAATAGTAGAAAATTATAAAAGTTCTAAAACTTGAATTTTTCATGCAAAACAATGCATAAATGAAAGAAAAAAATTAAGATCTAGAATAAATAAAAAAAATAAAAATAGAATAAAAAACACAAATCTTGAAAAATTTATTTTAAAGTATACTAAAAAATATTGGTCTCCTGAACAAATAGCTTGAAGATGGAAAAATGAAACAAAAGAAAAACTTTCAAAAGATACAATTTATAAATTTATTTATGAAAATTATCCTGAATTAATAAAAAAATATTTTAGAAGAAAAGGTAAGAAATATAAACATAATAGAAAAGAAAAATATCAATTAATTGATAGAAAAATGATTGAAACTAGACCTGAAATTGTTGAAACTAGAGAAAGAATTTGAGACTGGGAATGAGATACTATAATTTGAGTAAGAGGATGAAGTAAACAAGTTATTTTAACTAATGTTGATAGAAAATCTTGATATTTACTTGCTAGAAAAATTAATGATAAATCCTGAAATTCTGTATTAGAATGAACAATTGAATTATTTAAAAATATTCCAAAATACAAACAAAAAACAATGACTTATGATAATTGAAGGGAATTTTCTGAACATAGAATGATTGAATTTGAAACTAATTTAGATGTTTATTTTGCTCATCCATATTCTTCTTGGGAAAGAGCAACTAATGAAAATACAAATTGATTAATAAGGCAATTTGCTCCTAAAAAAACTGATTTTGAAAAAATCTCTCAAAATCAGTTGAAATTTTTTGTTAGTTTAATAAACTATAGACCTAGAAAGAGATTAAATTACAAAACTCCTTATGAAATCTTTTTTGATAAATCTTTTAAATTGTGCAGTTCCTTTTAGAATCTAAGGAAAAACATAGCAAGTAAAAAAATATATATATAAAAAGCTTTTAGAAATATTATTTTCTAAAAGCTTTTTATATATATATTTTTTTAATTTGGTGGGTGATATAGGATTTGAACCTACGACCCCCTGCTTGTAAGGCAGATGCTCTCACCAACTGAGCTAATCACCCAAATATATATTTAATATGTTGCTATAAATATAAAAGATAATCATCTTTTAATACTATATAACTTTTGTCATCAAAGAAATTTTTTTCCAAAATTATCTTTGTATCAAAATTTAATGGTGCTCGAGACAGGGCTTGAACCTGTGACCTTTGGCTTAGAAGGCCACTGCTCTTCCAACTGAGCTACTCGAGCTAACTTAGTAAGACTTTTAAATAAATAAAATTATTTAAAAAAAATATTTAAGATCAAAGTTTTGGCAGCTACCTACTCTCACACATTTATGAAATGCACTACCATCGGAACTAGTTGGCTTAACTTCTGTATTCGGAATGGGAACAGGTGTACCTCAACCGTT
>JAMONT010000021.1 GCA_027066455.1 Candidatus Altimarinota bacterium | reverse complement strand
TAATACAATTACTGAAGATGATATTTCTGATAGTTTTGTAGCAAGAGATAGTAGTAAATTAGAATGAAATGATTCTACTTTTTTTAGAAATGCAAGTAATTTAAATACTTGAACTCTAGCAGATGATAGATTAAGTTCTGATGTAACAATACTTGGACAAACTATTGAAAGTTCTGAAATAGCTGATTCTACAATAACTTCATCAGATTTAGCTCCAGATTCAGTTTGAGCAAGTGAATTGATAGAAAGTGAAAATTATACTGTTAATGAAATAACCTCTACTTCTTTTATTTATTCTTCTGATAAAAGACTTAAAAAAGAAATAAAAACAGTTGATTCAGCTTTAGAAAAAATTAAAAAAATTAGATGAGTTGAATTCAAATGGAAAAAAGATTCTAAAAAAGATTTATGATTTATAGCACAAGAAATAGAAAAAGTTTTTCCAAATTTAGTTAATACTAATGAAAAAACTTGAATGAAAGCTGTAAAGTATGCTAATTTAATTTCTCCAGTTATTGAAGCAATAAAAGAATTATCTAATAAAGTTGATATTATTCTAAAACAACAAGAAAAAATTGAAACTCTTGAAAATAAAATTAATAATCTAGAAGAAAGATTAGAAAGACTTGAAAAATTAGTTAAATAAATTTTTCAACAATATAACTAAAAAAATTTATTTTAATAAAAAATAATTATGAAAAAAATATTTCTACTAATTATAACAATATTTTTCAGTGTTTTTATGATTAATCAGACAAATGCCCTTAATACTTGTAATACTTGATTTAAAATTAATAGTTCTGATAAAGAAATTAATTGTCACTTAATATGTAAAAAAGTAAAATCTAATAGCTCTACAAATTATTTTGTCCCTACAAAAAGTGCAAATGAATGGTTGCAATTTAGAAACAATATATGAACTAAGGCAACTTTAAGTGAATGTTATACTTATTCTTGGTATACTGGATCTTATTGAAGTTGTAGTAAAACTTGTTGATGATGAACAAAAACTAGAAGTGTTGTTTGTAAAAGAAGTGATGGTGATACAGTAGCTGATGCTAATTGTAGTTGAACAAAACCATCGACAAGTACAAGTTGTAATACAGGACCTTGTTGTACAGTTCAAAATGTTTCTATTAGTACACCTAATTTTACAACTTGTTCTGAATGAACAGATTGTGGTAGTTGGGAAATAGATTCGGAACCTAATCAAACTTGGTGGATAGATCCTATTAAAGATTATTGATATACTTGGCATGATACAGGTTTTTACCAAGATATCACTATTTCTAAAACTTGAGTAAAATATAAAGCAAGTTTTGTATCTTCTTATTATACTTCTTATTGAGCACAAATATCTGTTTCATACCTTAATAGTAGTTGAGATGTAATAGGTACGACAAAAATATATACTTCTACTCATTCTTATTATCCATATGAAACTTTTGCATCTTGATATGTAATTATGTGAATAGCTCCTAGTAATGCAGAAAAAATTAGAATAAAAGCCTATAAACCTGATTCATATGTTGAAGGTGCTGGTATTAAAATAAAAAGTATTTCTTTATCTACTTATTGTGGTTAATAAACTTAATTTCTAACTAATTAAAAAATGAAAATATTTATATTATTATTGAGTTTTTCATTAATATTAACATCTTGTAGTAAAGAAGAAGAAAATATTAATGAGGAACCTAAAATAGAAATAAAACAAAATAGTTTAAAACAAGATGAAAATAATCAAATGTTAAAAGAAATAAAAGAAACTGAAAAAAAATATACAACAAATGTAGATTTAGATAAATTAGATAATGTAAAAACTTTTGAAACAATGCCAAATTGGGCAAAAAAAATATGATTGGAAGATTTAGAAGAATTAAATTTAATTTCTAAAAATTCAAAAATAATAGAAAAAAAATGAGATATAGTTGATTGATTAAGTGTTCTATATTATTGAGATAGTAAAAAAATTCTTAATGAAGCAACAAAAATTTCTCAAAAATTATGATTAAAAATTCTTGAGTCTAAAGAAAAAGGATTAGATTTTATAGCTTTATGAAATGATCCTTCTTGAGAATTTCATATAAATATTCGTGTTGATAATTGAAAACAACTAAGAATAAGTGTTTCTAATTTTAAACAAGCACAAGAAATTGAGTTAGAAAAAGCTAAAAATAGAAAATAGTTTTTCAAACTTTTCTTTAAATTATAAGTAGTTATTTTAAGATAATAAAAAAATCTTATTATAACTACTTTTTTTAAGCCTAAAGAGGTATTATTAAATCAAGCTAACATAAATATTACAAAAACTCAAACTAAAATAACTCATAATAAAAATATTATTAAAATAATTGGCATTTCAAGTAAATTGTTCAAATATTTAAAATTTTCTATAGTTATTAATTTGATCAAATCAAGTTCAAGAATAACTAGTTCAACTTATTGTAAACAATTTTTCTATAAAAATAAAAAAAAATATTAAAAAAAATATTGGATTTATTCATAAACATTTTTTTGTTTTAGATAAAATATTTTTATCTTTAATATGATTA
Source organism: Candidatus Altimarinota bacterium (assembly GCA_027066455.1). Classification (GTDB taxonomy): domain Bacteria; phylum Patescibacteriota; class Gracilibacteria; order BD1-5; family UBA6164; genus JAMONT01. The sequence goes on along the minus strand of JAMONT010000021.1, from coordinate 12,131 downwards.
ATTACATATAAAATAGCCAAAACTCTAACTAAAAAAGTTACAGCTAAACCTAAAGAAATATTTGTAATAAATGCTAATTGATTTGTATTCCAAAGTGCTTCAAATCAATAAAATTGTGTTATCCAAGATGTAATAACGTGATGAGTTGCATTATAATTTACCAAATTTGAAATATCAATTACAAAATTGGAATCTGTAAAAAATGTTGCAACAGCTATTCATAAAAGAAGTGGAACAAAAAATCAATTAAGCCATAAAAAAATATCATAAGTTTTTTGGCCTAAAAAATTTCCTTCAGCTTTTCTGTAGTGAAAAGAAACAGCTTAAACTATCATTAAAAATAATATTGACATCCAAACAAAATAAGCTCAACCAAATGAAGTTGCATAAAATATAGGAAAACTGGCAAAAACAGCTCAACCGAAAGTTACAAAAACTGAAAAAGTAAGTTTATAATGTTTTCAAAAAGCATTTAAAACCAAATCTTTTTCTTCTTCTGTATCTCAAAGTTTTTTGAAAATAGTTTGTCATCAAAGTACAAACATCATAAAAATCAAAGTTGAGGCTAAAATTGCAACCAAAATCCACCAATATTGTTGTAAAGTTAAGTAATCGAATGTTTCAAACATAATGTTTAAAGTTAAGTGTTAAATTTTTTATTAATTATTTGTTATTATATTGGTATTTATTCAAATTAATTTCCATTCAGGATATTCATAAGTATATTCTAAATTAAATACAAATTTTATTCAATCAGAATTTAAAACATATCATTCTATATTTAAAAGGTTGTATTTATCAATAAAAGGATCTTTAGAAATAATTATTTTATTAGATAAAAAATCATCTAAATTTACATTATTTATTGTTAATTTTTCAAAAGTTTTGTTAATTTTATCTACATTAAATTGTTTTTTAAAAAGTTCAGATATATTTGAATAAAGTATATTAAAAGATTTTTCTTTTAGTCATAGATTAAAATCTTTTAATGTAGTTAATATTAATTTTTCTAATTTTTCTTTTTCAGGAATTGCTAATCATAAATATTTTCTTTTTAATAAATTTCAATCAATAATCATTTCATAATTTTTTCAATTTATATATGGTTTTTTATCTATTTTAAAATTTATATTAGCTATAACATTTACTGTGATATTATCATCAGAAATTTTTGTAATTGGTCAATTTACAGAAGTTTTTAAAAATCATTTATTGTTTTTATATTCTAAATATCAGTTTTCATAAATATTTAAATATATTCAACTTCAAGTCCAATTTCAAATAAAATCTTTATTTTTTTCATCAAATTTTATAGGATTTCATACAAAAATACTAAATAAAATAGCAAATATTATATTTAATAAAATTAATATTAATATACATTTTCATATTAGTTTAAACATTTTTTCATTTTTTAAATTATTAAATAGTTTGTCAACAGAGGGTTTTAACCCTTTGAATTATTTATATCTACATTTCTTATTTTTCATCAACTTTAGGCCCTTTTTTAATTGCTAAAATCATAATTTTAAACTCAGCAATTATAAGTGCTGTAAAAATAGCTAAAAATAAGAAAAAAGTAAATTTTACTGACCAAACTGAAAGATGAGATGAACTCATTTTTGTTGGAAGCATATTCTGAACTGTCCAAGGTTGCCTACCAACTTCGGCTACAACCCAACCTAATTCTTGTCATAAAAAACTTGGAAAAAATATTAAAAGTACAGTTAAAATAATAATTGTTTTAACAAATATTAAAAGCCAAAGAATTTTTGAATCTTTTTTTAAATTTTTAAATCAATCATAATAAAAATAGAAAATTTTTTTAAACATTTTTTTAAAAATATTTATTATATAATTAAAAGAAGATATAAATTATTATATGTTTTAAAAAATAAAAATCAATAAAATTTTAGTTTTTTAAATTTTTATTTTGCTTAAAATATTTTTTATGTATAATACAAATAAAATAATTTTATATATAAAAAGTATGAAAAAATATGAAATAATATTTTCTATAATAAAAATTCCTTTGGATTTTTTTATTGTTTTTTCTGTGTTTTTTTTGAGCAGAGATATCAGAACTTTTACTGATTTAATTCCCTGAGTTCAACTTCAAGTTCAAACAATTGATGATAAAAATTTATTTTTCTTTGCTATTTTTTGAGCAATTTTATATTTAATAATTTTTGGTTTACACAATCTTTATTCAATAAAAATTACTAATTCAAAAATAAAAGAAATTTTAGAAATTGTTAGATATTCTTTTTATTGGTTTTTCTTTTATTCAGCTCTTATTTATTTTGCAAAAGATTTTTTATATCAATTTGAAATTCCTAGATTAATTATTTTATTTTCACTTATTTTATCAATATTTTTTATTAGTTTTTCAAGAATATTTTTGAATTTTGTGCAAAATATTTTACTAAAAAAATGATTTATAGAAAAAAGAAAAATTATTATTATTACAAATAAAAAAATTGACAAAATTTATCATATAATTGATGATATAAAAAAATCAGCTATTTATGAAATAGTTTGATTTTCAATCCCTCTCTCTTGCACTTTACAGCATGACCCAAAAAGGGCCGAAATTCTCTCTCCCCTACAGGGAGAAAGAGGCTACAAAAAAATTAAATGATTAAAAAAGCTAAAAAATTTTTTAAAAAATAAAAAAACTGATGAAATAATTTATATAAATTCTGATTTTTCTAAAAAAGAATTATATGAAATTTGGGAAATTTCTAGGATTTATAATATTAGATATAGATATATTCCTAATTCTTTTGATATTACAAAGTCTAATTCAGAACTAACTTTATTAAATAAAATTCCTGTTATAGAATTAAAAAATACTTGACTTGATGGTTGGTGAAGAGTTAATAAAAGAATTTTTGATATAATTTTTTCTTCTTTAGCAATAATTATTTTCTTTCCAATTTTAGTAATTATTTTTATTTTAATAAAATTAGAAAATATAAAAGCTCCAGCAATTTATAAAAATAGAAGAGTTGGGCAAAATAAAAATTTATTTAATTTATATAAATTCAGATATTTAAAATGGGATTATTGTATAAAAGAAGCTTATAAAAAGGGAAAAAAAGATGAGGCTTTGGAATATGAAAAAAAATTAATTAAAAAACAATCAAAAAGAAATTGACCAGTTTATAAAATAGAAAATGACCCAAGAAAAACAAAAATAGGTAATTTTATAGAAAAATATTCTCTGGATGAATTACCACAATTTTTTAATGTTTTTATCTGAAATATGAGCATAGTTTGACCAAGACCACACCAACCAAGAGAAGTAGAAAGATATAGAGAAAATCACAAAATTGTTTTAACAATAAAACCTTGAATAACAGGAATGGCTCAAGTAAATTGAAGAGAAAAAAATGATTTTGACAAAGAAGTAAAATTGGATACTTTTTACATAGAGAACTGGACAATGCTTTTAGATTTAAAAATTATTTTAAAAACAGTTTTTACAGTTTTAAAAAGATAAAGAAAGATAAAATTTGTAAAAAATTAATTAAATTTATTTTCTAAATAAAAACTTATGGTTAGAAAATTAAACATTAGATGAGTAAAATGGATAGATTGAGTAAATTTAGATAAGCCTGAAATTTATAAAATTTTGAAAAAATATAAATTTCATGAACTAGATATAGAGGCTTGTTATGAAGAAAATCAAAGAGCTAGAATAGATGCTTATGATGATTATTTTTTTATGGTTTTACATTTTCCAAAATATAATGTGCAAACTAAACTTTATGAATTAAATGAGTTTAATATTTTTTTGTGAAAAGATTTTTTAATAAGTTTTAGAGATTTTGAATGAAGCCATATTGATACAATTTTTGAAAAATATTCAAAACTTGATATAGAAGATTCTGAACAAATTAAATTTTCTTCAGGTTTTATTTTATATGAAATAATTCAAGCTATGCTTGAAAAAATGTTTATTGTAACTTCAAAAACTAAAAGAGATTTGAGAGAATTAGAAAAAGAAGTTTTTGAAAATACTAATTCTAAATTGGTAAAAAAAGTTATGATAAAAAAAAGAAATATTATTTTACTCAAATATATGTTTTTTCCACAAGTTTCTGTAATGAAACTTTTAGAAGATAATTTGAATAAACTTTTTAAATGAGAAATGGAAGAATATTTTGAAGATTTGGAAGATAAACTAGAACATATTGTAAATGATATAAAAACTTTGGAAGAATATATTGATAGTGTTGAAGATGCTTTTAAACTAATAATCAATATTAGAACAAATAATGTTATGACTTTTTTAACACTTTTTTCAGCTTTTTTATTACCTTTAACTTTGATAACTTCTTTTTATTGAATGAATATTAATTCTTTACCTTTTGATAATATTTATTTTATTTATTGAATTTTGATTTTAACTATTTGATTTATGTTTTTAGTTTTTTATTTTTTAAGGAAAAAATGAAAAATATAAAAAAAATATTCTACAATTGTAGAATATTTTTTTTTGAATTTGTTAACAAAATTAAGAGTTAACAGCTTCTTTAAGAGTTTTACCAGCTCTAAATACAGGAGTATTTCTTGCAGGAATAACAATTTTTTCTTTAGTTCTTGGATTAACTCCATTTCTAGCAGCTCTAGGAGATACTTTAAAAGCACCAAAACCAGTAATATTTACTTCTCCTCCGCTTTTTAATTCAGAAGTAACTGTATCAATCATAGCAGTTAAAATTTTATTAGCAGCATCTTGACTAACTCAAGCAGCAGCTGCAATAGCTTTTACAAAATCTTGTTTTTTCATGGTTACAATTTGTTATAAATATAAAGTAACACAAACAATATAATAAAATTTTTCAATAATGCAAGTTTTATTTATGCTTTTTTACTTACTTATAAGCTCTTTTTCAATTTCATCTTCAACATCTCTTTGAATTTTTATCCTATTTAACATTTTTTTCTTTATTAAAATTTGCTTTTTTTTCTTAACTTTATCTAAATATACTAATACTTTTGGTCAAACATAAAATATTGTATACAATAAAAATACTAATAAGAAAGCATAAATTAAATAGTTTATTAAAGTATTTTCCAAAAATATAAAATCAAAAATTTCTTTATTTGTTTTATATTCATAATTAAATCATATTATTTTTTCCATAATTTTTATTTTTTAGGTTCAACTAATTCTGCAATAATAATTTTTCTTTTTAAAGTTGTTCAAATTGGCCAACAAGTCATTAAAGTTAATTCTTTTTTTCCTTTGTTTCTTTTCAAAATTCATACTTTTCAAGGATCTATTACATGTTTTTCAGTTACTTTATAAACATATTTTTTTTGTTTATAATAAGTTATTATTTCATCTCACTTATTCAAATTATTAAGTAAAACAAAAGCCTCATTATATTTTCCTTTTACCCAAGGAAAGTTAGAAGAATGCCCAAAAATAAATACATTTCATTCATGTCAAGGTCTTGCACTTCAAGGATATCTAACTACTCATTTAGCCAAATCATCCATAAAAACCATTTCTAATTCTTTCATACTTGATATATTTTTAGCAACAACATCAACAAGAGGAATATTTTTTCAAATTTTTGGAATAATTATTCTATTTTCAAATGGCACAATATCTACATCAATATTAACATCTTGTTTAGAATTTTTTGAAGCTAATTTATCAACAGAATGAAAAACTTTATTTTTACTAATTGTAATTATATCTTCTTCTTTTATTTTTTCTTTTTTTATAATTTTATTTTCTTCTTTTTTATTTAAAGAATTTTTATCTTCTAACTCTACTAAAGAATTATTAGAATTTAAATCTAAAATACTAGAATATAATAATTTTTCAGAATTTTCTAATCTATCAGGATTAACATAATTTTTTGCAAGTTCTGTATAAGCTGAATAATTGGTTCCAATTAAAAGAGCACCAAAAACAAAAGCACTTGAAGCAATATATTTGAAAACAAATTTAAAAAATTCTTTTATTTTCAAAATACTATAAATTTTTTCTTTTGAACAATCTTCTGATTTTTGTGTATCAGTTTCTATTTCTTGAGCTAATTTTGCAATTTGTTCATCTAAATCAGAAAAATCAGATTTTTTCAAAGTTTCCTTTTCATAAATATTTTGTTCTAATTCAGATTTTGTAACTTCTGTTTTTAATTCATCTAAAACATCTTTATTTTCTGATAAATTTATGCTTTTTAAAACATCTAATAATTCAGAACTTTCCTTATTTAATCATTTATTTTTATTTTCCATAATATTTTTGTTAAATTTTATTTTTGTTAAATTTTTTTGTTTACTAAATTTTTATTTTTACTAATCTTTATTTTTGCTAACCTTTATCTGTTAGTATTTTTATTTCTTGTAAAAATATTTTATCATATTATTTTTTTTAATGCAAAAATTTGATATATTTTTTTTTTAAGATATAATATTTTTAGATTTTTTAAAAAATTTTTTAGCCTAAAATTTTTATTTTCTTTATTTTTTAATCACTTCTTTATGTTATATATTATATTATTTTTGAGTTTTATAGTTTTTATTTATAAAATACTTTTTTGGCTTTATACTTTTCAATTAAAAGAATATAGATTTGATAGATTTAGAGAGTATGCTTTTACAAAACAATGAAAAAAAGCTTTTTTTAATATATTTTTCATTTTAGAAACACCTATTTTTCTTATTTCACTTATTGCTGTTTATCAAAAAATAGCTTGAAATCATCTTATCACATCTATTTCAGAGCAATTATATATTCCAATTCTTTTACTTTTAATTTTAGAAATTTTTTATATTTTATTCAAATTTAAAAGAAAAAGTATTTTCAAACCTATTTTTACTTGAAGAATAAAACTTCTTTTAATTGTTTCAAGTTTAATATTTTTAATTTTATGAACTTTAGTAATTTTTAAAATAAATTTTTTAACTTCTACTTTTATTTTATTTTCTATTCTTTTTCCTTATTTATATATATTTTTAGCAAATATTCTAACTTTAGCAATTATAAATTTTAAGAAAAATAAAATTCTTGATTTAGCTTCAGAAAAATCTAAAAAAATAACTGATATGAAAAAAATAGCTATTACTTGAAGTTATTGAAAATCAGCTGTAAAAGAGTTTTTGAGCCAAATATTAGATTCAAAATATCAGGTCCTAAAAACTCCAGAAAATATTAATACAGAAATGTGAGTTGCTGATATTATTTTAAAAAAATTAGATAATAAATATGATTTTTTTGTAGCTGAAATGTGAGCTTATAAAGTATGAGAAATAGAGCTTTTATGAAATATTGTTAATCATAAAGATGCTTTTTTAACAGCTATTTGAACTCAACATTTATGACTTTTTTGAAGTCAAAATAATATTATTCAAGCTAAAACTGAAATCATACAAAAAGTAATGAAAAATTCATGAATTTTGTATGCAAATTATGATAATCCTGAAATTCAAAAAATTCCTTTTGGTGAGCATATAAATATTGTAAAATATTGAATAGAAAATAAAAAAGCAGATGCTATTTCAAAAATAATTAAACATGATATAAATTCAACAATTTTTGATTTTAGTTATAAAAATTATAAACATACTTTTGAAGTTAATATTTTATGAGAGCATAATGTTTTGAATTTAACTTGAGTTATAGCTTTTTGTTTAGATAATTGAATGAATTTGGAAGAAATAAAAAAAGCAATATTAAATATTAAATTGCCTTATGATAGTTACTGAATAAAAGATTTTGAAGTAACTAATAAAAATGGAACTTTTAAATTAAAAATAATATCTTCAACTAGAAACCTGAGTGTTGCTTCACTTATAACTTGAGCTAATATTTTATCAGAAATTTCTGGAAAAAAAATATTAATAATTGAAGATATTTTAGAACTTTGAAAACAAGCAAAAGAAATTCATAAAAATGTTTGAAAAAAAATCTGAAAAAAAGATATAAATTATATACATTTTGTTTGAGCAAATTATTCTAATTCAATTTTAGAATGACTTATGGAAGCATATTTCGAATGAAACTTTTCAATAAATTGAATATTTAAAGAGGATATTAAAGAGGATTGTACAATAATGTTTTTATGAAAAAGAACTACAAAATATTTGAAAGATTTTAATTAAGGAAACACTAAAGAACTAGTTAAAATAAAAAATAATTATTAAATTTTTTACATAACTGTTGCCTCTAATACTAAAATATTTCTTTTTATATTTTCTAAATTTTTTTCTAAAATAATTTTTTTATTTGCAAACATAGCAATATATTCTTCTTTCATATTTTCATTTTTTTCAGAAAAATTAAGCAAACTTTTTTCAAGTAAGTTTTCATATTGCTTTAGCATAGAAATCATATCTTTTAAGGGTTTATTAAAATTTAATTTTAAATAATTTTTTAATTTTTCAAAATTTATAAAATTTTTATATTTAGAATTTTCTATTATTTTTAATAATTTATTTTTATTATCTAAAACACTATTAATTTCATCATAAAATTTACTAAATTCTTTTCAAACAAAATTTTCAATATTTTCTATTTCTCAAGATTTAAAATTATTTATTCTTTCTTTTAATTTTTTATAAATAAAATCTATTTTAGAAAAAGAATTATCCAACTGAAGAGTTTTTTCTTTGATTTTTAATTCAACTGAATCTTTGAAATATAAAATAATTTTTAGAAAAAAACTATAAATGTAGAAAAAGATAAATGATAAAAAATATCAAACATAATAAAAAACATACATAAAAAAAACATAAACAAAAAAACTAATTAAGGCTGGAATTGCTAATCTAGCAAGAGCTTCAGAATCAGATTTTTTAAAAATTTTTTCAGAATAATATAAAACTTTTTTTAATATATTTTTATTATTTCACTTTTTTCATTTAAACATTAAATGTCTTTTTTTTTCTTCAATTATTTCTTTTAATTTAGAATTCATTCATAAATATTCTGAAAATTGTTTTTCAAAAAAAACTAATTTTTTTTCTAAAACTTCATTATTTGAATATTTAAAAATTTTTTCTCATAAAATAATTCCTGAATCAGTATAAACTATATCAGAAATTTTTAAAAAATAATGTGTTCTTTTTATTAATTTTAAAAATAAATATAAAAAAATGAAAGAATAAATTAAAAAAATAAATCATAAAAATAGAAAATAATTTCCTGAATAAAAAGAAATAATTCATAAAATTATAGAAATAATACCAAAAAAAATATTTATTCTATTCAAAATATGTAAATAATCTTTTCTAACAGTTAGAAGTAATTCTCCTATAGAAATATAATTATAAACAGAAAATCATCTTTCTTTTATTTCTTTTTCAACTCATTTTGTTAAAAATTTTTTTGCTTTATTTTGCATAAACATATTTTTTATTATTTTTATAAATTTTCTAAAAATATTTTACTAAGAAAAATTATTTTTGCAAAAAAAAAATTGTAAAAGTTTCAAAAAATAATAAAAATTTCTATTTTTTTCTTTTTATACATTTTATTCTACAATTTTTTCTTTCAACTCTTCCTCTATATCTTCCCTAATCTGAGAAATCAAATCCAAATCAGTCAAACTTGCAACTTTCAAATCTGGAACTCAACTTTGTCTAACTCCATAAACTTCTCAAGGTCATCTAATTTCTAAATCAATTTCAGATAAATCAAATCAATTATTTGTTTTTTCCATTGCTCTAAGCCTATCTGTTGAATTTCCTGAACTTGGAAATAAATAACAATAACTTTGGAATTTTCATCTCCCAACTCTTCATCTAAATTGATGTAATTGAGAAAGTCCAAATCTTTCTGCTCATTCTATACACATAATTGTAGCATTTGGAATATCAACTCAAACTTCTACAACTGAAGTACTTGATAAAATTTGAATTTTATTTTCTTTAAAATCTGACATTATTTGCTCTTTTTCTTTAGCTTTCATTTTTCAATGCAAAAGTCCAACTTTGAAAGGAGAAAAAATTTCTGTTAAATTGTTAAAAGTATTTATAGCATTAGCTAAATCAATTTTTTCTGATTCTTCAACAAGTGGAGAAATCCAAAAAACTTGTCTATTTTTTTCAAGCTCATTTCTAATAAATTTTTCTACTTCTTCTCTACCCCTTCAATTATTTATAACTTTAGTAAAAATTTCTTTTCTTCATTTTGGATACTGATTTATAATACTTAAATCTTGGTCTCAATAAAGTGTTAAAGCCAAAGTTCTAGGAATTGGAGTTGCTGTCATATTTAGAACATGAGGAAAAATTTCTCCCTTACTTTTATATTTTTCTAAAACTTCTCTTTGTTTTACTCAAAATCTATGTTGTTCATCAATAATTACATAAGCAAGTTTTTTAAAAATTACATCTTCTTGAATAAGAGCATGAGTTCAAAAAATTATATCTATTTTTCATAAAAGTAATTTTTCTTTTACTTCTTTTTTTTCTTTTGCTTTTGTACTTCAAACAAGTAATTCTGAAGAAATTTCAAAAGTTTTTAAAAGTTTTTTTGAAGAATTAAAATGCTGTCTTGCTAAAATTTCTGTTGGAGCCATAAAAGCAACTTGGTTTTTTTCAGTTTTTTCCCCCTTGTCTCCCTCACCCCCAACCCCTCTCCTTTGAAGGAGAGGGGAGTTAATTAAAAATTTATCTATTTTTTCAAAAATTATTTTTTGAGAATTTTCCAAAATTTCTTCATTTTTTAATCTAAAAATATTAAATCAATAATTTTTTAATAAATTATCTCTTTCTAAATCATACTCTTTTCTAATTTTTTCATCATGTATTTTTCAATCAAGTTCAATTATTAGTTTTAATTCTTCACAATAAAAATCAGCAATATACCTTCAAATTGGGTGTTGTCTTCTAATTTTTAAACTATCAAATTTAGAATTTTTTAATAACTGCCATAATTTTTTTTCACTTTCAGTAAGATTTTTTCTAAATCCTTTTGCTAATTCAAAAACATATCAAGGAGATTTCAAAATATATTTTCTAATACTATAGTCCACTTCCCCATCTCCTCCCAAAGGAGAGGGGGCTAGGGGGTGAGGGGATGGGGAAATTACAGCAATTGCACTAATCAAAGCTACAATTGTTTTTCCTGTTCCAACATCTCATTCTAAAAGTCTTGCCATAGAATGAGTTTTTTCCATATCTTTTAAAATTTGAAAAAGAGCAATTTTTTGTTTATCAGTTAATTCAAAATCAAGCTTAGAAATTATTTCTTTTATAAGCTCAACATTTAAATCTATTTTTACAGAATTTCATTCAGATTCTTTAAAATTATTAAATTTCTTAGATAATTGTTTATAATTAATAAAATATAATTCTTCATAAGAAAGTCTATCTTTAGCTAATTCTATATCATTTTTATTTTTAGGAAAATGTATTTTGTAAACAGCTTCTGCTCTAGAAATAAAACTATATTTTTTAAGAATTTTTTCTGGCAGATTTTCTGAAAAATTATCAGTCAAAATATATTTTTTAAGGATTTCTATTTTTCCTCTAAGCCATTTACTAGGAATATAATTTAATTCAGCATAAACTGGAACTATTTCTCAGTCTACTTTTTCTAAATTTGTTTCAACTTCTGGAGAAACAAAACTCATTTTTCAATAAGCATATTTACATTTTCAAGTTATAAGAATTTTTTTGCCTTTAAAATTATTTAATTGTGTAGCTAAATATTTTCTATTAAACCAAACTCATTCAGCTAAAAAACCTGCATCATCTTCAAAAACAGCCTTTGTTAAAAGTTTATTATTTGCTGATTTTTGAGAATTAATTGAAACTAATTTTAGTAAAATTGTATTTTTTTCTTTTATATTTACCAAAGAAAAATTAGATAAAACTTGAGTTCTATCTTCATAATCTCTTGGAAAATGATTTAATAAATCTCACACAGTCAAAATCCCTGCTTTTTCTAATCATTTAATATAATTATCAGTTGTTTTTAAAATTGTTTTTGTAAGTTTTGTTTTTAGCATTTGAGGAAAATCTAAAAAATAAATGTTATTTAAAAGTAGAAATGTCACCCTTTTTTTCAAAGTTAAAATGTCACTTTTTTATATTTTGAAATTAGTCATCCAAGGGTGTTTTTTTCAAGTTTTTTCATAATGAGATAAAATATTAGT
>JAMONT010000020.1 GCA_027066455.1 Candidatus Altimarinota bacterium | reverse complement strand
AATATTTTATCTCATTATGAAAAAACTTGAAAAAAACACCCTTGGATGACTAATTTCAAAATATAAAAAAGTGACATTTTAACTTTGAAAAAAAGGGTGACATTTCTACTTTTAAATAACATTTTTTATATTATTTGTTTAATTTAATTCAAATAATAACATTATTTATGAAAAATATAGTAGAATTTTTAGAAAAAAATAATATAGAAAAACTTATAGAATATAGAAAATGCAAGTGGACTTGAGAAGATTTTCCTATTTTTGAAAAGGATATGGAAATGCTAGAAAAACTTTCTCCTGTAATTAATGGAAAAAAACAATCAATACCATTACCAACTTTATCTCCAAAAGCTAGACAAATTAGAAGACTACTTTTTAGAAATGAATGGAATTTTTATAAATCTAGATCAAGTAAAACCTGAGAATCTATGATTTCTTTGTATGCTCCTGAAAATGATGTAAAAGTTTTTGAGCAAAAAGAGTGGTGGCAAGATGATTGGGAATCTATGGATTTTGGTTTTGAATTTGATGAAAATAAAAGTTTAGATGAACAATTTTTAAAGTTGAGAGAAGATGTTCCAAGAGTTAATCTTGTTTGATTTGATAGTAAAAATAGTGATTATTCTACTTGAACAGCTTATTGTAGAAATTGTTATTTAATTAATTCAAGTGAAAATTCTGAAGATTGTTATTACTGAAAATTAATTCAAAATTGTCAAAATTCTGCAGATTGTTCTTATATCTATGACTCTCAAAATTTATATGAATGTCTTAATGTAAAATGAGCTTATAAATGTCAATATTTACATAATTCAGATAATTGTGATAGCTGTTATTTTTCAGATGATTTAATTTCTTGCAAAGATTGTATGTTTTCTTCAAATCTTAGAAACTCTAGTTATGTTTTTAAAAACAAACAATTGTCTAAAGAAGACTATAAAAAAGAAGCAGAAAAATATTTAAACTCAAGAGAAAATATTAAAAAAGCAATAAAAATATTTGAAGAAGAAGTTATTAAAAATAATATAAATAAATATGCTTCAATTATAAATTCACCTAATTCTTATTGAGATGTTTTGAATAATGATAAAAATTGTTTTTATTGTTTTGATGTAAATGATTCTGAGGATTGTAGATATGTGAATGTTTGAATAGAAATAAAAGATATTATGGATTGTAATAATATGTATATAAAACCAGAAAGAAGTTATGAGGTAATGTGAACAGTTTGAACAAATAATGTACATTTTTCAACTTATATATTTGATTGTAATAATATATTATATTCTCAAGATTGTAGAGATTGTAAAAATTTATTTTGATGTGTAGGATTAAGAAATAAAGAGTATTGTATTTTTAATAAACAATATAAAAAAGAAGATTATGAAATACAAGTAGAAAAAATTATTGAAAAAATGAAAAGTTCTTGAAAATGGTGAGAATATTTTGATACAAAAAATTCAGCATTTCCATATAATGATTCTTTAGCTTTAGAATATTTTCCTGTAGAAAAAGTTGTAGAAATAAAAAATAATAAAATAATTTCAAGTAAAATTATTAATAAAAATTGAGACTGAACAGTTTATATTTTAGAACCAGAAAAAAAAATTTCAAAAGCAAAATTAGATTTATGATGAGTTGAAAAAATAGATATTTTATGGAAAACTAGAGAAAAAGAAATTTGAATTCCTGAAAATATTTATTTTTTAGAAACAAAAGATTTAAAAAATAAAATAACAGAAAAATCTGAAGAAATTTTTAAAAAAGCAATAAAATGCTCTATTTCAGCAAGACCCTTTAGAATTGCTCCAGCTGAATTTAAATTTTACCAAAAAAATAATATAGTAATTCCAGAGTTTCATTCAAATGAAAGATATTGCAAAAGATTATGATATAAGCCAAAAAGAGAATTACATCTTAAAAATTGTACAAAATGTGATAAAGAAACTTTGTCAGTTTATGATGAAAATAAAAAAATTTATTGTGAGAGTTGTTATGAAAAGGAAGTTTCTTAAGTTTTTTTTAATAAAAAGCTTCTTTAAAAATTATTTTAATTGATTAAGAACAGATTTCAATAGCAAAATTAATTAATTATTAACAAAATTATACTAGACTTTTTCTTTTGTCAAAGCTAATTTTTATACTAAAAGTAGCACACTTATTTTACATTAACTCTTTATTTATATTATTTTAAACAAAAAAATAGAAATAACTAATTTTAGTTATTTCTATTTACACAGTTTATTGTAATTAATCCTAGATTTTTGTTTTCATTGACTATTTTTTCAATTCAATTTTATATCTTTTTTTCTACATTTTTTAGACTTTTTTCTAAACTTAAAGATTTACAATTTTTTCTTTTTCTTCTAAATTTTCTCATTTATAAAAAATTTTTACTTTTTCATCTCCTATTAGTTCAAAATTAATTATTTCTTGATAGTCATTTGGTATATTATTTGAAGCAAAATCACAATTATTTTTAAATAATTCTCTTTTTTTAAAATTATTATCTATAAAAAATAATCCTCAAGAACATCATCTTCAATCTTTTCACATAATAAAAGTTCAATCTTTTCATTGTTTTATTTTTTTAACAAAAAAATCTATTCAGCTTTCATTTTTTATAATTTTTTTGTTTTTTAAATCTATAAAATAAATATGCTTAGTTTCATATTCCCAAATGTATAATACTTTAATATTTGAATTTTTATCTATTTCTAACTCACTATTTTTTAGTATTTCAAATTTTTTAGCAACTCTTTCTCTAATTAATTTATCTGTTATTTTATCTCCTTCACAAAGATTCACATATGAATTTATATCACAAAGAATAGTAGCTAAATCATTACTTAATGAAATTAATTCTTTTCAATCCAAATATAAAATTGTTGAACCTAATTCATTATGCATAAATCATTTAGTATCTTGTTTTAAAACTAATCAATTTGAATAATCTTTTATAATTATCTGGTTACTTAATCTATCATTTTCCATTTTTTTTATGCCTTGAATATTTTTCTCTTCTTTTTTTTCTATAATTTCTTTATTTTTATCTATAACTTTTTTTTCTTCTATATTTTCTTTTTTTTCAATTTTATCTACAACTTGACTTTCTAAGCAAGAAGTTAAAAGAAAAACTAAGAAAATTAACCCAATTATTTTTTTCATAAAAACTCTAAATTATTAATAATAAAATATTTATTATTAATATTATATATATAAAAATGCTTTTTCAAAATTTTTTATCAAACTTTTAATTTTTTTCAAAAAAGTTCAAAAATTTTTAATCAATTATTTGATTCAAAAAAATTTTTTTAAAGTATTAGTCTCTTTCATATTATATTAATTTTAAAATTTCTAAAAATATATGATTTTACTTGTATTAAATTATCAAAAATAATTCATTCAATTTCTTTAATTTCAAGTATTCCTAACTTTGTTTCTTTAAAACTTGGTTTAGTTTTTGACATATTAAATATTTTTATATAGTAATTATATCATATTTTAAAACCAATGCAAACCATTTTATTTTTAAAAATATTTCCCTTATTTCTCTTTCATTTGCCAAACTCAATCCCAACTACTTACAGGTGGATTTTTTAAAAAATATTTACATCTAAAAATAAAAATAGTTGAAGGTTTATCTAAAAGTCTTTCAGATTTTTCAAATAATTCTATAGCTTTTTCAAAATCTTTTTTGAAATAAAATTCTAAAGCTTCTTCAAAAATTTTTCTTTTTTCTAAAACTTTTTCTGAAATTTCTCATTTTTTTCAAAGAAGTTCAAAAATTTTTACTCAATTATTTTTTCATTTAACTTTTATATTATCTAAAAATCTAAATTCAAAATTATTTTTTTCTATTTTAACTATTTCTTCGGAACAACAAATATATGTTCAATAAAATTTGTTTACTCATTCTAGTCTAGAAGCCAAATTTACATTATCTCAAAGTGCTGTAAATTCCATTTTTTTTCATTTGGCTCAAATATTTCAAATAATAGCTTCTCAAATATGAATTCACATTCTTACTTTTAATTCTTCTCATAAACTTGTTTTGAATTCTTTGTTTAATTCAAATAATTTTTTTTGTTGCAAAATAGCACTTTCTAAAATATCAAAACTTTTTGTTTTCCCACTTTCTCAAAAAATTCCCCAAAGAGCCATAATTGCATCTCATTCATATTTGTCAATAAATCATTTTTGGTCCATAATTATTTCAGACATATTTCAAAGATATTTTTGTAAAAATCCTACTAATTCTTTAGCATCTAATTTTTCAGAAATACTTGTAAATCACTCTATATCAGAAAAAAATATAGAAATATCCTTTTTTTCTCAGTCCAAATTTATTTTTCACTCTCAGCTTAAAATTTCTTTAGCAATATCTTTTGAAACATATTCTCATAAAGCCTCATTCAATAATTTTTTATTTTTATCTTCTTTTAAATATTTAAAAATTGTTGAAGAAAAAAATCATAAAATTATAGCTGATAAAAATTCTATAGGAAAATTTGGGAAAAAATAAATATTTTTTGTCTGTAAATAATTCATATATATAATAATATAAATTATAAAAGAAATGATAAGAATCATAAAAGCTCAGAAGAAAAGCCATTTAATTTGTGACAAACTTTCTTTTGAAATAGTAAAATAAATTATTAAAAAAGTTAGTAAAAAAATAATTATTATTTCAATATTTTTATTAAAAAATTTTATATAAGTTTTATTTAAAATATTATTTACAGTATTTAAAATAATATAAACTCATTTTATTTTTCAAATCTCAGGAACTTCATATTCATCAGTTGTTCAATCTTCTGTATAACCAATAAAAACTAATTTATCTTTGAAAAAATCTTTTTTAAAAGCTCAATTATAAACATTCAAAAAAGACTCACTTTTGAATTCTCAAGATTTTTGATATTTTATAAAAAATTGTTTATTTTTTACAGGAATTTTATCATCTAAAAAATTATAAATATTTTTTTCTTTATTATATCACAAAATTTTTGTATCTTTTTTTAAAAATTCTCTAGTTGCTGTAAAAGCCAAATGCTCTATTTTTATTCAATTTTTTAGCTGAGTGTAGGGAATTAATCAATAAACTTTTCTAGTTCTTCAATTTATTGTTGGATTATAATATCAAATTTTTTCTACAGAATTTTTATAAACTTTATTTTTTAATTTTTTTTGTTCTAATTTTTCTGAAAAAATTTCATCTAAAAAAATAGGATTTTCAAAGTTAATATTTCTTCACTTTTTTTCTACTTTTCATCAAATTATAATATTTTCAGATTTTTTAAAACTAAGGCTTAATAATTTTTCAGATTCTTCATTTTTATTATCACTAAAAAATATATCGAAAGCTACAACTTTTGCTCAAGATTTTTTCAAATTTTCTACAACTTTTATATATTTTTCTTTATCAATAGGCCAACCTAATTTTTTTGTTGTATTATCATCAACTTTTACTAAAATAATATCTTTATTAACATCTTTTTTTGAATAAACACTTGTTACTGTATCTCTAAATTTCAAATCTAAAGGATAAAAAAAAGATTGAGTTCATAAAAATAATAACATAAAAATCACTATACTTGAGAAAAAAGCTAGTAAAAAATTGTTATTTAATGTCTTTTGAAAATTCATTATAAAAAAAAGTTAAAAATTAGTTTATTTTTTAAAAAAAATAGATATATTTATAAAAACATAAATATCTTTAGAAAAATATATTTTTTTTTAGAGAAACAGTAAATATATTTATATATTACAATATTTTTTAATTTTTTTCAAATTTTATGCAAAAAAACTATACATTTCTTATTTTAATCTGAATAATGCTCTATTTACTTTACAATATTTTGAATAATGAGTATAAAAATTATAAAGATGAAAAGATAACAGAAAATTTTTCTGTTGATAAAAAAATTATTTTAGAAAAAATAAAAGATAGAAAAGAAGAATTTGCTTACAAAAATACAAAAGCTTACAATGATAGAATAAATAAATCGTCTATGAAATGGTTGAATAGTTGAGAAGAAATGCTTCAAGTTGTAGAAGAAAATAATTATAATAAATATAATAATGATTTAGATGTTATTATAAAAAAGCCTGAAAAAAGGGAAGAATATATTTATGATTGAATGAGTATTTTTCAAAAATGGATTTATTTTATTTTTGAAAAAGATGTTAGGGATTAGGAGAAAATTTTTTTAAAATCTCTCTCTCTTAAAAACCCTCTCTCTTGAATTCTCTCTCCCCTTTTTGGGGGAGAAAGAGGCTGCAGGAAAAAAAATAGCAAATTAGGATTATGTGCTATTTTATTTTTGCAATATTTATAGTATTAACAATAATTAAATTATTTTTATTAATAATTTTATCAGTTGTAAAAAATAAATCTTTTTTTATTTTTCATTTTGCCTTTTTATATCAAATCATAGCCAAATCATCAGTTAATAAAAAATCAGCTTTATTTATGATTTCATCAAATTTTTTCTTCAAACTTTTTGGAATATACATATGTCAAATCATTAATCAAGTTTGTAAAAAATCAGAATTTTCTAAAAAATAATCAAATAATTCTAGATTTTCTTTTAAATATTTTTCTTGTCAAGATAATGTTAAAATTCATTTATGAGAATCTATTTTTCCAGCTCAATGTCAGGGAAAATGTTTTAAATATAATGTAATTTCAGTTTTTCTTGAAGCTTTTACAAAAGCATCAATTAATTGTTTATATTTCCATAAATGTTTGGAAAAACTTCTAGAAGTACCTGAAATAACAGGATTTCATCTATTTAAATCAGCAACTAATCAATAAGTATTTATTCAATTATTTTTTAAAGTTTGTAATCTAATAAAAGCAATTATTTCTAAAAAAGCCTTTTTTTTCTTTTTTGTTTCAAATAAATCATAAGTTTTTCAAATTTTTCATAAAGTAGGAAAATATCAATATTTTTTAGGAAAAATATTTCTAATAATTTTTATTTCTTTTTGGTTTAATTTTGCAAATCTAGTTTTTAAAAAATTATATTTATTATTTTTTATAATTCAAAAAAATTCCTCAACATCATTTGTTTTTTCAAATTCCACATATCTATTTATTAATCATCATTCTTGATCAATAAAAATCAGTATATTTTTATTATATTTTTTTATTTTTTTAGTTATAAAATTTATATCAACTCTAGATAAATCAGAAGAAGTTCTAAAAATAAAAATGGAAAAAAATTTATTTATTTTATTTTTATTTAAAATATTATCTAAAATAATATTATGATTTGCATTTCTAGTAAATTTTAAAATTTTTGTATTATGTTTAGAAAAATTTATTTTTTCTATATTTATAGAATTATTTTTTTGTTTAATTTTTTTTATTATATGATTTAATAAAAAACCATTTGTATTATTTTTAACTCTTTTTTCCAAAATATTAGTAAGAGTTTTATAAATATATTTTTGTTCAGTTTTAGTTTTTTTTATTTCTAATCTTAAAAAAATTTTATTTAATTTTTTATCAAATATTTTTTTAGAATTTTCTAGTGTAATTTCTTCTTGTATTTTTTTTTCTTTTTCTTGTTTATTGTTTTCTATAGCATTAACACAATATCTAAATCAAAAAAAAGAAATAATTATAAATAAAATTATACTCCATTTTTTGTTTATTTTTTTTTGTTGTTTTTTTCTCATTCAAGTTTTATTATTATTTTTTTTAAAAAAAATATGTAAATTTAAATTTTGCAAAGATTATATACAAATTTTGCTTTTTTCAAAAAGTTTTTAGAATATAAGTTAATTTAAAAATTTATTTTTTCAGTATTTTTCAGTATGGACTTTTGTTTTTTTATGAATATAATGGGGGAAATTTCTTTGAAAATAGTAGTGTTCAAAGAGAGATTGTTTTTAGATTGTTATCTTCCAATGTGATTTTAAATTTTTAGAGTTAATAAAAATTAACTTTTACTTTTTCTATAGAGATTATAAAATTCAAAAATACTGAATTTATAGTATTACTCTAAATTAGAGTTTTTGCTAAGACTAGTACTAGACTTTTGAAGTTTTTGGAATATACTGATTAAAAATATTCCTTTTTTTATAAAAAAAAATAGTAAAATGCACAATATACAACCAAAACTTACTGAAATAATTAAAAACTTATCAAAAGATGAGTTTATTTTTGATTTTCTTTTAGCTTTTAATACTCCAAAATCAAGTATTGTAAGAGTAAGAAAATGAGATTTAAATCAATTAAAAGAAAAATGAGAATTACTTTTAAGAAAAAAAGTATTTTTTAAAATTACTGATAATGATTTGTATTCTACAATTGATACTATTAAAAATGAATTAAAAAACAATAAATCTAAACCTAGATTTGTTATTGTTACAGATTTTGAAAAATTTTTAGCTTTTGATACAAAAGTAAATGTTTGATTAGATATTGATTTTAATAAACTGGATACTAATTATGATTTTTTCAATCCATTAATCTGAATAGAAAAACAACAATATCAAAATGAAAATAGAGCTGATGTTAAGGCTGCAAATAATTTAGCCAAACTTTTTGATGAAATAGTAAAAGATAATAAGCATGATACAGCAGAACAAAGGCATGCTTTAAATATTTTTTTATCAAGATTATTATTTTGTTATTTTGCAGAAGACACAAATATTTTTTCTATAAATCAATTTAAAGAAAATCCATTTACAAGTTCTTTAGGTTCACATACAAAAACAGATTGAACAGATACACATATTTTTCTTGAAAAATTATTTAAAATATTTAATACAAAAAAGAGAGATAGTTCAGTTTTAGAATATTTAAAAATTTTTCCATATGTAAATGGTAAACTTTTTCAAAATGTTTATGAAATTCCAAGGTTCACAACTAAATCAAGAAATCTATTAATTGAGTTATGACATCAAAAATGGTCAAAAATTAATCCGGATATTTTTGGATCAATGATGCAAGCAGTTATGGATTCA
>JAMONT010000019.1 GCA_027066455.1 Candidatus Altimarinota bacterium | reverse complement strand
TTATGGTACCCAGGAAGGGACTTGAACCCTTACAACCGAAGCCGGGGGATTTTGAGTCCCCTGTGTCTACCAATTCCACCACCTGGGCTTTTATATTTTGAAATAAAAGCAGAATTATTATATATAATTTTTTATTATTGCAAATTTAGTTTTCTCTTTTTTCTTGTTGAAAAAATAATAGATACAATTAAACTTGTAAAAAGTTCAATAATAGATACAATGGAAAGTATTAAAACTTAAATAATAGATACATTAGAAATATTTTTTTAGTTAGAATATGAATATTTTAATTCTACATTTAAACTTGCATTTAGTATACCTTTCTCTTTTTTAATTTTTTTGATTGAATTTAGTTCATCTATAATTTTTACTTGTAAAATCATCAATTCAGGGTTAGTACCTATTACACTTCCCCCCATAATTTTAATCTTTAAAAGAACATTATCAAGTTCAGTAAAAGTTATATCCCTATTAAGATAAATTAGAATTTGATTTTTTTTAGCTGGAATATGTGTTCAATCATCTAAATATACTTTATCATCTTCAGTAAATGGTTCATTTATAATTTTTGGTAAACTAGAAAAAATAAAATCATCTATTTTTACTTCTTTGATTTTATTTTTCACATCATCATTAACAACAAATCTCTTACTATTTTTAGTATTTGAGTTTAAATCTTGAATTATTTCAACATTTTTATTTTTCTCTTTTTCTATACTAGAACATCATGTAAAAGTTGCAAGTACTAGAATAAATAAAATTAATATATTTTTTTGCATTAAAATACTGATTATTAAAATATAGTTTTTTATAAAAAAAATTTTACTATAAATTTAGTTTTCTCTTTTTTCTTGTTAAATAAGTTTCCAAAATAAGTACAGCTGATAAATCATCTCTTTTTCAAAAACTATTATCAATTATACTAGTTGTAAATCTTTCATCAATTAAAATTATTTCTAAATCTGGAAAAATATTTTCTAATTTTTGGACAAAACTTTTTACTTTTTCTAAAATTTTTTTATTTTCTCATTTCATTTTTGAAGGTTCTCAAACAACAATTTGAGTTATTTTTTTTTCTACAACTATTTTTTTTAAATCTGAAAAAATTTTAAATCTTGAAGAAATTCAAAAAGGTAAAGCAATTTTTTCTATTTCAATTGCTAAACCAACTCTTTTTTCTCAATAATCTATTGCTAATGATGTCATATTATTATATTAATTTTTTTATTTTTCACTATTAATAATTACAAAAACTTTTGCCATTTCTTTTTCAGTAATTTTAATAAAAATCATATGTTCTCCAACTTTTTTTAAATGTCAATCTGGCAAGTAAATATTTTTTTTAGTTAAATTTAATTTAAATTTTTTCTTTATTTGAGCTAATAAATCTTTTTCAGCAACAGCTCAAAAAACTTTTTTTTCTGTTCATCTCAAAGTAAATTCAAATTTTTGTCAATTTAACATTTCTATAATTTCATGTTTTTTTTCTATTAAATGCATTCTTCATTGTTCTTTTTTTTGCAAACTTCTTTTATATTTTTCTTCTTCTGCTTTAGTAAATTCTACTGCTAAGTTCTTTGGAAAAAGCATATTTCCAGCAAATCAAGGTTTTACTTCTTTTATATCTCCAGCTTTTCAAATATGTAAAACGTTTTTTAAAAGTAGTACTTTCATAATTTTTTTTTATTAAAAAATAATTTTTTTATTTTTCTCCCTTTTTTAAAAGGAGTTTTTGTATGGGGAGAAATTATTTTCACTCATTTCCCATAAAATTTCATTGTCAAGTTTCCACTTTTTGTTCAAAATCAAATTGTCAAAAAAGGTACATAATTGATATTAAAATAAATCCTAGGCCACCTAAAACAAGTGCTGTATAAGTTCATCATCTTCATAAATATTTTTCAGCCCAAACCCAATTTCCTGTCCAACCATGAACCACTTTTCTATATTTCAACATTGCAACTCAAATTGCAAATAAAAATATGGATAATATAATTCTTTCAAACATTTTTTTATTTTTAATATTAAATATTCTTCAAAAGCATTCTAATCTCTTTTGTAAATTCTGCAAGTTTAAAATGTAAAAATTTTTCTGAATATTCATTATCTAAATCATGAACCAAACTATTTCTAATTTTATGACTTTCCCAAATTTTATCTATATTATGAATATATTCTGGAGATTGTTTGAGAATTTCTCACAAAGTTCATTTATATCACATATCAAGTAAAATATTATGTAAAATTTTATCAAGGATAATTATTTTTTCATTTGTAGATTTTTTTTGACTCAAGGTTTCTGAAACTTTTTTTTGATATTTTCTATTTTTAAATCTAGAAATTTTTCTTCTATTATAAAATCATGGACTTAGTGTAATAAAAATTCATAAAAATAAACTAGCTATTCAAAAATAAATTATAATATCAAGCATATTTTTAAAATTAAAAGTTAAACTAAGAAAATACTTAAAAAATGATTTTTTTATTATCTTTTTACATTATCTTTAATTTGTTCTTTAGAATAATCTTTTTCCCAATTAAAAGCCAAAAATTCTTTTTCTTTAATAATCATCATAATTCCATCATCAATATCAATAGGAATAATATTATACTTTATACTGTTCTTCCTTAAAAAATCCTTAAGTCATTTCATTTTTTCAGAAAACTTTATAACATCATCAATAATTATAAGTCAATTTAATTCTACTTTTTCCCAAACCAAATCAAGAAAATCTACTGATCTTCTTTTCATTCAATCAATAAAAACAAAATCATAAATTTCTTCTAATTCAGAAATTAAAAAAAGTGCATTTCAATTAAGTAATTTTACATTTTTTTCAAATCAAGCTTTTTTTATATTTTCTATAGCTTGCAAATATGAAGGAGTAGAAAATTCTATAGTTGTTAATTTTCAAGAATTTTTTACAAGTTCAGAAACTAATTCAATAGCTGAAAGTCAGTTTGCTGTCCCTATTTCTAAGGCATTTTTATAGTTCCCTATTTTTATCAAATCTTTTAAAAATTTTGCATTAGTTTCAGTTATATTTGGCACTTCATTAATTCTTCAAAATTCTCTTAGCTGCTTTATAAATTTTTTTAGCATTATTTTTTTATTTAATTTAAATTATTTTTTATTAATACTATAACTCCTCCCATTCTGATTCAATAATATTTCTTTTTTCTTCATCAAAAATTATTCAAATTAAATATATTTTTTTCTGTGTATTTTGATATTTTTCATAATATTTATTTTGTCTAATTTGTTCTAAAGGACTTTCTTTAAAACTAGACATTTTGAATTCTATCAAATAAATTTTTTCTTCCAAAATCACTGTCAAATCAATTCTTCATCTATTTATTACATCTTCTCAAATTATTTCATAACCCAAACTTTGTAAATAAACATAAACCAAACTTGCATAAAATCATTCGAAATGTGCTATATTATTTTTTGTGTAATTATTATATGGAATATTTGCAAATAAAATTTTTAATTCTTCTATAAATTTTTCTATTTTTCATGTTTTTAGTCATACATTTATTGCTGATCTTTGAGTTAAATTTATTTCATTTGTAAAATAATCTATAAATAATTTATTTAAACTCATTCTTACTTCTTTATTTGGAAACATAAGTATATATTCTTGTTCTCATTCTTCATTTATTATTTTCTCTTTTATTGTCAAATATCCTGCTTGATATAAAATAACTTCTAATTTTATTTTTTCTATATCAAAACTATCAAGTAATTCTTCTCATACTTTTAAATTACTTAATTCTGGTAAAAAATATTTTTGTTTTTCAAGTAATTTTACTAAAAATGCTGGAGTTCAACTTGTAAACCAATAATTTTTAAACTCAAAATTATTTGCAAAAAATTTTAATAAATTAAATGGATTATATACTTTATCTTTCAAAAAATTATATCAATTATACCATTTTCTTATTTCAGATAATTTTAAATTTTTTTCTTCTTCTCATTTTTTTATATATTTATCAAAATTTTCTTCTAATTCTTCTTGAGTTATTCAGCAAACATTTCAATATTTTTCTATAAGACTTATATCTGTTAGCATATTTAATCAACTAAAAATACTTGCTTTTGAAAATTTTGAAACTCAAGTTAAAAATGCAAATCTTATATATTCATCATTTCATTTTATTACTGAATAAAAACTTCTTAATATTTCCCTATTTTCTTTAGCTACTTTTTCAGCATCTAAATTATCTAAAATAGCTTTATCATATTCATCTATCAATATTACTATTTTTGTTTCATATTTTTCTGAAATTTTTTGAATTAAATCTGAAAAACATGTTGCAAAATCATAACCTTCTCAACATTTTATTCAAAATTTTCTTTGATTAAAATCTAATATTTTTTTTATTGCTCATTCTAATCATTTAGCACTTCTCAAATTTCAATCAAATTTTATATGAACAACTGGATTTTTCTCTTCCCAATTCCATTTATCTTCTATATATAATCCAGAAAATAATTCTTTTTTTCATTCAAAAATATTTCTAAGTGTATCTAAAAATAGGCTTTTTCAAAATCTTCTAGGACGACTTAAAAATACATAAGAATAGTCATTTATTATTTCTAGAGCTTCTTTTGTTTTATCTACATAAATATAATCTCAATTTATGATTTTTTCAAATGTTTGAATTCAAATTGGTAAATCTGTTTTTTTTATTTCCATAATTTTTTTTATTATTTTTTTAATATTTTTATTATATTATAGATTTTTTAGAAAAATGCAAAAAAAATAACTAGATTCGACTTCTACCCAACTACTTCCCCACTTTGTAAATCTACCAAACCTTTATAAATAATAGATTTTTCTAAAAGTTCTTTATGATTTCAAGAATCTATTATTTTTCCTTTTTCAAATACAAAAATTTTATCAGATTTTTTTATTGTTTGTAATCTATGAGCAATTGTTATCATTGTTTTTCATTTACTCAAATTATCAAGTGCTTTTGAAATACTATCTTCTGAAAAACTATCAAGAGCTGAAGTTGGTTCATCAAGAATTATTATATTTGGTTCTTGTAAAAATAATCTTGCAATTGCTAATCTTTGCCTTTCTCATCAACTTAATTTTACTCATTTTTCACCAATTTTAGTTTCCAGTCATTTTGGTAATTCATAAATAAATTCACAATTTGCCAATTTTATTATTTCTTCTAATTCAACTCCCTTTCTCCCTTGGGGGGAAAGGGCTGGGGATAGGGGGCTTCCATAAACAATATTTTCAAAAGCAGTTCAATCAAAAACATTTGGTTCTTGTGATAAATATCAAATATGTTTATAATATGATTTTTTTGATAAACTGTCTATTTCTTGATTATCAATCAAAATTTCTCCTGAATCTTTTTCTATAAATCCTAAAATTAATTTTACTAAAGTTGATTTTCAGCTTCAACTTCTTCAAATAAAAGCAACTTTTGATTTTTCTTTTATTTCTAAACTTAATTTATCAAAAACTTTTTTTCAGTCTGGGTATTTATATTCTAAATTTTTTATTTTTATTTTTCAAGAAATATATTCATATTTTTCTCAAGTTTCATAATTTTTTATTTCTGGAATTTCTTCAAAAATATCTACAAGTCTAGTAAAATTATTTATATAATTATTTATTTGTCTATAAAAATTATTTAAAGAATTTATATTTTTTTTAATTAAAGCCATTACAAATAATAGTGCTCACATATCTGCAAAAGTAGCTTCACTTTTATATATTAAATATCAAATAAATAAAACTAAAAGTACTTCTCAAATATTAATAATTGTATCACTTCATTCTTGTAATAATCTTGTAAAAAAAGTAACTTTTGTTCATTGAAGTTCAATTCATCTATTTATTTCTAAAACCTTATTTATTTCTTCATTTATTCTATTATTTTTTAAAATAGTAAATTTTTCCATTAATATTTTTGTTTTTTGTTGTCATTCTTTTTCCCACAATTTTTTTCTTCCTGCTCTATATTTGAAAGTTTTTTTACTTGTAAAACTCATAGCAATTAATAATAAAATTGTTATTAAAATTACAGGTAAAACTAAATTAATATTTATATATCAAATCATAATTATATTCAATATATAAGCTATAATATTTATTCAAAATTCAAATAAGATTATATATAATATTTCTGAAAAAGAAAAAATTCATCAAAAAATATTCATAAATTTTCAAGTTCAATAATTATTTACTTTTTCATTATCAAGCAAAATAAATTTAGTATAATATTTTTTATATAAAAATCTATGAATTTTATTTAAATCTCTTGGTCTTAAATATGAAAAATATAATTTTCAAGCAAATACTATTAATATTAAAATAACAGCAAAAAGTCAATATTTTATAGTAGTTTCAATTCAAGTATTTTTTTCTACACTTTCTATTAATCTTCTTATTAATTCTATACTTCAAAGTCAAATAAGCAAAAAAGTTACAGACACAAAAATATGAAACAAATAAGATTTTTTATCTGCAAAAAATGGTTCAAAGAGTGCTTTAATATATTTTTTATTTTGTAGTTTCATAGTTTTTTTTATTAATTAATTTCATCAAAAATTTAAACAAAAATTTGACTAATCTGATATGATATGATGCTAATGACAATAATAAATTTGTCAAATAATTTAGTAATTAATTTTTTTAAAATATGCCTGAAAAATGACCTCAAAATATTGAGAATACTGAAACTCCAAAAAATTCTGTAGACTTAAGTAATGAAAAAATAGATATTAATGAAGCTATTGTTGAAGCTCAAAGATTGTGAGATAAAATAGATGGACTTTGAAAATATTTAAAACTAAATAATTGAACAGAATTATCTTTTATATCTCTTGATTGAGATGGTTGATGGTTTAATATTGGTGAAAATAAAATTAATTTTAGTAAAATTTTATGAGTAACTATAAAAATAGGTGAGGAAAGAACAAAACTAGATAATAAAGAACAATTAGAAAAAGCTTTAAATGAAGTAAAAGATTTTATTAAAGAATATAATAAGGAACAAGAAGAAAAAGAAACAGCTAAAAATCAAGCTAAATTGAATGAAATAGATAAATTATTTTAAAAAAATTTTATTTAAAAATTTTGATGTAAATTAAAAATCTAGATACAAAAAAAGTATCTAGATTTTTTTAGACCTTATAAACAAAAATTTTTTCTTTCCCTTTTTTATAAAATATTTCTATTGGTTTATAATTTTTGAATTTGAAAGCATTTACAAAAACATATGTTCAAGGTTTACTTTCAGAAAATATTTTTTCTTCTAATTTTTCCATTAAACAAGGAAAAAGATAAACATAAATAAAATCATATTGTTTCAAATTTGCTTCAAAATAATTTCACTTAATAACTTTTGTTTTTGAGCTAAAAAATTTGTTTAAAAATTTTGCCAAAATTACATTTGAAGGATCTATTTCATATCAAGTCATTTTTGATTCAAAATTTTTTTCAAAAAATCTAATAATTTTTCATATTCAACTTCATAAATCAGCTCATTTTTTTCATTTTAAATCATATTTTCATAAATTTTTTTTCAAAATTTTAAAATCTGAACTAAAAGTAGAAACTTGTGGCACTTTATATTTTATATTATTTCTAAGTGATAAAATATAAAAATATACAAATATTATCAATATTACAAGTATAATTGTTATTTTTATTATTTCTAAATAGTACATTTTTTTTTGTTAAAAATTAATTTTAGTATTTTTCTTCATATTTTATATGAATTATCTTACTTTTATCTCATATTTTAGCAATAATCAAGGCAATCCTTCAAGTGAAAATTTTGCTTTTTTAACAATATTTTCTTCTGGATCAAGTGCATAATTATAAGAATTAGAAAAATCAACTCAAGTTAAATTTGTTTTTACAAATATAGTTTTAAAAAAATCACAATCATCAAAAACAGAATTATTTAACTCAGAACTTAAAAAATTAACTTCGTGCATTTTACATTTAGTAAAATTTGTATTTTTTATTTTTAATTTAGAAAAATCTGCAAAATCTAGAATACAATTTTCAAAAGAAAAATCTATATTAAAATCATTACAATTATTAAATTTGATTCAAAGTAATTTACAGTTTAAAAATTTTATATCAAAAAAAGTAGTATTAGTAACTGTTAACATACTTATATTAGATTTTACAAACTCACAATTCATAAAAATAAAATTTGAAAAATCTTTGTTTGAAAAATCACACTCAAAAAAAGTACAATTTTCATATTCTCATTTTTCTAAAAAATCAATTTTTTTAAAATTTTTATTTTCAAATATTTTGTCCATTTTTATTTTTTTAAATATTAATTGGAATTATCAATATAATTATTCAAATAATTCTCATAAAAAGGTTTTTAATGTTAAATTTTATGAAAAATTATATAAAAAAAAAGCAAAATTACAAATTTTAATTAAAACCCTTTTTTGTTCAAATTTTAATAAAAGAATATTTTTTTTTGCATTTTTTTTCAAAATATGCTATACTTTTTTAGTTAATAGTTTATTTTTTTTATTTATTTAATTTTTTTTAAATTATGTGAGAATTAATGTGAGTAGGTTGAATTTTGTGAATAATATTATTTTTTGTTATTTTATATATAATTACACAATTAAGAAAGGTTGTCCCAACAAATGAAGTACATATTGTACAAAGTAAAAAAGCTTCAACTCCTTATTGAAAAGGAGAAAATGCTGGAAATGTTTATTTATCTTGGCCAGCTTGGGTTCCTGGATTTTGAGTAGAAGTTCAAAAATTACCTTTAAGTATTTTTGATTTACAATTAAATTGATATAAAGCTTATGATGTTGGTAAAGTTCCTTTTCAAGTTGATATTACAGCCTTTTTTGAAATAAAAGAACCTGTTTTAGCTGCTGAAAAAGTATTTTCTATTCAAGAATTAAAAAATCAATTAAATGAAACTGTAAAATGAGTAGTTAGAAAAATTCTTGCTTCAAAAGATATAGTTGAAATAATGGAGTCTAGATCTGAAATAAAAGACCAATTTTATAAAGAAGTTTTTCAAGCTGTAAAAGCTTGGTGAGTAGATTTAAAAAATGTAGAATTTATGGATATTAGAGATGATGATGGTTCTCAAGTTGTTACAAATATTATGATGAAAAAAAGATCTTTAATAGAATCTGAATCACAAATAGAAGTTGCTGAAAACCAAAAACAAGCAATTATTGAAAAAGAAAATAAAATGGCTGAAGCAAGAGCAGCAGCTGCAAAAGCAAAATCTAGTGCTGATATAATTGCTTCTGATTCTGAAAGAGCAGCTGAATTAAAAATAATTGAAAATGAAAAAATAACTCAAAATCAAGATATTGAAAAAGAAAGAATTTTAGCTGTACAAAAGGAAGAAGCTAAACAAAAAGTTTATGAAGCAACAAAGGAAACAAAAGCAAGAGAATTAGCTGTTAAACAATTAGATGAAGAAAAACAAGCTGAAATTGCTAAAAATATCGAAGTAATAAGAGCTGAAGAACAAAAACAAAAATATATTATTGAAGCTCAAGCTGAAAAAGAATCTATAACTTTGAATGCTGAGGCTGATAAAACAAAAGTAGAATTAGAAGCTCAAGCTGAAAAAATAAGAATTGAATCTATTTGAATAGCAACAGCAAAAGAAATAGATTATATTGGTACAGCTCATGCAAAAAATAAAACTCAAATGGCAGAAGCTCTGAATGCTTTTGACCTTGAATCTTTGGAATTTATGAAAAAAGAATTAGATGTAAAATTATCTGAAATTGTTGATTTAGAAAAAGCAAAAGCTTTAGGAAAAGCTGATGTAAAAGTAATTTCTACTTGAGCAAATTGATGAGAATGAGTTAAAAATTTTATGGATTTATTTTCAGCTCAAGGTTGAACTAATATTTGAGCAATGATTGAAGCAGTAAAAAATACTCTTTGAGAAGAAAAAGTTGGAGAGTTAATTAAAAAATTTACTTCATCTAAAACTTCTCCTCAACCAAAAAAAATAGTTATAGAGAAAAAAGAAGAAAAAATAATAAAAAACAATCTTAAAGAAAATATTGAAAAAAAAATAGAAAAATAAAAGTATTTGAAAAAAATATTTTTTGAATATAATATTTTTGCTTCCTTAAGGAAGCATTTCTTAAAGAAGTATATTTTACTTCTTAACTGTAGCACATATGAGGATATATTTTTCCCTAAAAATAAGGAAATGTATCTTTGTTTTTCTTTTTGAAATTACAAAAAGTAATGCAAAAAAGAAAGCAAGAAAAAAGAGAGGTTAGGCCCTCTCTTTTTTTATTTCCCCCAAGCACATATGAGATTAAATTTATTATATTATATATTTTAAAAATTGCAAACTTTTTTTTAGTTTTTGTAACTTTTAGAGTTAAAATTTAATTTAATTATTTTTTTATTTTTAAAAATTATTTTTTATGGTATAATTATTTTATGAAAAAAAATTATACTTAAATTTAAAAAAAAATAATGCAAAAAATTCTCACAATTTATAATTTTAATTTTCCTTTTTTTTGAAAAGATTTTGAAAAAGTAAAATATATTTCTATTTTAGAAGATTTAGAAAAACTTTTTTTATATTCTGAAATTTTTATTTCTAAAGAAATTAAAAATAATAGTACTTTTGAAATAATTATTTTTGAATTAAAAAATTATAAAGTTGAACTCATTTTTTATAAAAAAAATGAGCTATATTTTATTCCAAAAATAGAATTTAATTTTTATGAATCCCCTCCCTTAATCCCTCCCCTTTCTGGAGAGGGAAGAAAAAAAGAAGAAAAAAAACAAAAAAAAAGATTTCTTTTAAAAAATATTTTAGAAATTTTTATTTCAAGTTGAAAATATAATTATATTTTTGATTTTGATACAAAATATTTTAATTATGAAAATGATGAAATTTTAACTATAAAAATATTAAAAAAATCTTTTAGAAAATATAATTATAATTTTTTACAAAATTTTTTTAAAAATACTAATAAAAATTATTTACAAGATTTTTTAATGGTAAATAAAATTCTTAGAAATAGCTTTTACTACCTAATTTTTTTATGTTTTAAAAATTATACAATTATTTTAAAAACAAAATTTTGAGAAAAAGAAATAGAAAAATTATTAAAACAAAAAAATCTAGAAGAATATAATTCTCATTTAGAATTACAAAAAAATAGACTAAAAATTCTTGAAAAAAATATTTTAGAAAATTTTGTTTTATATAAAAATATGCTTGATAAAATATTTAAAATATTTAAATAAAAAGTAAATACAATGAATTATCCCCTAAAAAGTAGAGTCTAAAAAAAAGACTCTTCTTTTTTTTTATTATTTTCATATATTTTTTTCTAAAGTTTTTTTAAAATTCTTTTATTCCCCCTTTTGACAAAAAGGGGGTTATGGGGATTTTTTTTTAAAACCCACTTTGTAGCTCAAGCATTTTATTATAAATTCTATTTTGTTTCACTAAATCATTATGATTCCCTTCTTCAACTATTTTTCCATTTTCAAAAACAAATATTTTATCTGCATGTTTTACAGTCTGCAGTCTATGAGCAATTACAATAACTGTTCTTCAAGAAAATAAATTATTCATTGCTTTTGTAATTTTTTCTTCTGAAAAAGAATCCAGAGCAGAAGTTGGTTCATCAAGAATTATTATTTTTGGATCTTTTAACATTATTTTTGCAATTGCCAATCTTTGCCTTTGTCATCAACTAAGTCTTATTCATTTTTCTCCTATTTCTGTATTTATTCAATCCTTAAAATCATAGATAAATTCACATTTTGCTTTTTTAATTATTTCTTTTATTTTTTCATCAATATTTTTTTCACTTTTTCAAATTCAGTAAGTTAAATTATCTAAAATACTTCAATCAAAAACACTTGGTTCTTGTGTTAAATATCAGATATTTTTATAATAACTTTTTAAAGAAATTTCTTTCAATTTTTGATTATCTATTATTATTTCTCCAGAATCTTGTTTCAAGTATCCTGCAATTAATTTTACCAAAGTTGATTTTCAACTTCCTGAATTTCAAACAAAAGCATATATTTTTTTTCAGGGCAATTTCAAACTAAAATCTTCAAAAATATTTTTATTTTCTTCATAAGAAAAATATATATTTTTTAGTTCAATATCTCCTGATTTATATTTAAATTCTTTTCCTTTTTCATATCATTCTATTTCTTTTGTTTCATCAAAAAAATCCCACATTTTCTCTATTTTTGTAAAATTTTTAGTAAATTCTCAATAAAAAGTCATTGAATTTATGATAACATTATTCATAAGTGTCATAATTCAAAACATTGCTACAAATAAAGCCATAGAAAAATCTCACAAAATCACTCCATAACCTAAAAATAAAAACATTCCAATTTTTACTAAATTTATAAAAATAGAAGGAATATAATAAAACCAGTTTAAAGGAGTTGCCATTTTTTGGCTACAATTAAACATATTATCATTAATTTTATTTATATTTTTTAATTCTCTACCAATTTGACCTGTTTGCAAAATCTCAAATTTTGACATAAGAATTTTTACTAAATTTCAATTATAAATATTCCAAAAATCTTGTCTTTTTCTTCTATGAATCAAAGTTTTTTTATTAAAATATTCTCATATAATATGCATTAAAACATATAAAATTATAAAAATAATACTTGCCCAAATATTTACAACAGATATTATATAAACTGTAAAAATAATAGTAAAAGTTATTTTCATAAAAAATTCTAAAACTTTATTCAACATAACAGCCCAAATATCCATTCAAGTCCCAATAATAGAAATTAATTTTCCAGTCCCTATCTTTTCAGTTTGAGTATTAGAAAGTTTTACAAATTTATCAATATAAAAATTATGAATAGTTTTTCTAAAAAAACTTATATTATTATTATGTCACCAAAATCTAGTCAAATATCCAGATAAATAATAAAAAAATAAAACTCAAAAATACAATCATACAGAAAAAAAGAATTCTTCTTTATTTTTAGCCTCAATATTTCAAACTATTTTTTGAGCAAAATAAATATGCATCAAAGGTCAAATAGCCCAGATTCCATAAAAAATAACTGACTGAAAAGTTGTTTTAGGATTTTCAAATAAAGGATTCAAAAATCTCTTTAATATTTCCACTTTTTTTCTTTTTTTCATCTCTACTTTTTTTATCATAATTTTTAAATTCAAAATATTTTTTAAAAGTATACAAAAAAAAATCTAAAATAAAAATTTTTATTTTAGATTTTTCTATGGCAAATAAAAAACATATTATGATTTTTATTACAAAATTTTTTAAAAAATAATTATCTTTTCACTTTTAAGAACTTTTTATAAAAATCCTGTATAAAAAATTTTTTATATAATTATATTTTTTTTAGGATTTAATGTTTTTTATATAAAAATTTCATTTTTAAGAAACTTTTTATTTTTTCTTGTCTTGGAATAGCTAAAAATTTGATTTTTATTTTTTTTTAGATATATTATTTATAATATTTATTTTTTAAAAATATAGTTTTTTATTATGACAAAAATAACTGAAGAATATTGAGCAGATTCTATACAGGTTTTAGAATGATTAGAACCTGTTAGAAAAAGACCTTGAATGTATATTGGTTCTACTGATGAAAGAGGTTTACATCACTTAGCTTGGGAAATCATAGATAATTCTATTGATGAAGCTATGGCTGGACATTGTGATTTTATTACAACAACTTTAACTGAAGATTGAGCTTTTATTGTTGAAGATAATGGTAGATGAATTCCTGTTGAAAAACATGCAAAAACTGGTAAATCTACTCTTGAAACTATTTTAACAGTTTTACATGCTGGTTGAAAATTTGGTTGAGGAGGTTATAAAGTTTCTTGAGGACTGCATTGAGTTGGTTCAAGCGTAGTTAATGCACTTTCTGTAAAATTGGAAGCTTGGGTTTATAGAAATTGAAAAACTTATTATCAATCATATACTAGATGACTTGCTGATGATGATATTAAGGAAATTGGAAAAAGTGATAAAACAGGAACTGTTATAAAATTTTATCCTGATGAAGAAATTTTTAAAATTACTACAAAATTTGATTATGATACTATAAAGAATAGATTAAGACAACAAGCTTATTTAACAAAATGAATTACTTTAGTTTTGAATAATGAAAAATCTTGAGAAAATTATAAATTTTATTTTGAAGGTTGAGTAAAATCTTATGTACATTTTTTAAATAAAAAAGAAGATACTATTTGAGATATTTTTTATACTGAAAAAGAAAGCAAAGAAATTTTGGTAGAAATTGCTTTGCAATATAATAGAGAATTTTCTAGTAATATAATTTCTTTTGTAAATAATATTTATACTCCTGAATGATGAACTCACCTAACAGGTTTTAGAACAGCTTTAACTAGAACTATAAATAAATATGCTAGAGCAAAAGATATTTTAAAAGAAAAAGACCCAAACTTAACAAATGAAGATGTTATTGAAGGTTTGACAACTGTAATTTCTATAAAAGTTATTGACCCACAATTTGAATGACAAACTAAATGAAAACTCTGAACAGCTGAAGCTAGATGAGCTGTTGATAGTGTTTTGTCAGAAAAACTTTTAGAATTTTTAGAAGAAAATCCAAATAGTGCTAAAAAAATAATTGAAAAAACTTTTTTAGCTGCAAAAGCTAGATTAGCAGCAAGAGCTGCAAGAGATACAATTATTAGAAAATGAGCTTTAGAGTGAATGACTCTGCCTTGAAAATTGTCAGATTGTTCTTCTAAAGACCCAACTATTTCAGAATTATATATTGTTGAGTGAGATTCTGCATGAGGTTCTGCTAAACAATGAAGAAATAGAGAAACTCAAGCAATTTTACCACTTAAAGGTAAAATTCTAAATACTGAACAAGCAAGAATTGATAAAATTTTTGCAAATACAGAAATTAAAAATATGATAATTGCTCTTTGAACTTCTATTTGAGAAACTTTTGATATTTCAAAATTAAGATATCACAGAATAGTTATAATGACAGATGCTGATGTTGATGGAGCTCATATTAGAACTTTACTTTTAACTTTTTTCTTTAGATATTTAAAAGATGTAATAAAATGAGGTTTTCTATATATTGCTCAACCTCCTCTTTATAAACTTACAAAAGGGAAAAAATCTTGGTATGTTTTTACAGAGGAAGAAAAAGTTGCAATTATGTCAGAACACTGAATAACAGGGGAAAATATTCAAAGATATAAATGATTATGAGAAATGAATCCTGAACAACTTTGGGAAACAACAATGGATCCTGAAAACAGAAAAATGTACAAAGTAAAAATAGATGATGCTGAAAAAGCTGATGAAATTTTTAAAATTCTTATGTGACCAGATGTTCCTCCAAGAAGAAGATTTATTCAATCTAGAGCTAAAAATGTTCAAAAT
>JAMONT010000018.1 GCA_027066455.1 Candidatus Altimarinota bacterium | reverse complement strand
AATATTTTATCTCATTATGAAAAAACTTGAAAAAAACACCCTTGGATGACTAATTTCAAAATATAAAAAAGTGACATTTTAACTTTGAAAAAAAGGGTGACATTTCTACTTTTAAATAACATTTTTTTTAAAAGAAAAAAAGCTAGAAAAAATATTTATTTTTTTGTAGCTTTCAAAAAATTTATTTTTTAAGTAATAAAATAATTAATCAAACAATTTTTTCTTTTTCTTTAGGATTTGATTCTGCTACTAATAAAGTCATAACAGTTAAAGCTTCTGGAGTAATTTTTTCTCTAAATTCAACATTTGCTTTTTGTAAAAACCAAATAAAAGAAAATGCTCCAGTTCTTTTATTTCAATCTGTAAAAGGGTGATTTTTTACCACAAAATAAAGCAATTTTGCTGCTTTTTCTTCAATAGTTGAATATAAATCTTATCAGTCAAAAGTTTGAAAAACTTTTCATAATTTTGTTGTAATCTATTTTTATTTATAGTAAAACCTTTTGTTATATGTTCTTTTAAAGTTTTTGTTGCCCATATTCTAAACTGAGTAGCTTTTTTAGAATTTACTCTATATCAAACTGAAATAATTGCATCTAAGTTATAAAATTTAGTTTTAGTTATTTGTTTTTTTCAATCTATAGCTCAATGTTGAGTGGTATGTTCCAAAATGGAACATACCACTTTTTCATCTAATTCTTCATCACCAAAAATATTAAATAAATGTTTTGTGATAGCTGGTCTATTTACATCAAAAATTTCAGCAATCTGTTTTTGACTTGCCCAAATAGTTTCATTTTTACTATCTTCCTTCAAAATAATTTCTCAATTTTTTCCTTGATAAATTAATAATTCTTTGTTTATCATAATTTTTTTTGTTATCATATATTTTACATAGTTTTATTATATGTTTTTTATGTGATTTGTGAAATTTAGTTTTGAATTTTTTCAATTCAATTTTATATCTTTTTTTCTACATTTTGGATAGTTTTTTTTGCATATTATTAAGTTAATTAATTATTAACAATAATTATACTAGATTTCTTCTTTTGTCAAAGCTATTTTTTACATCAAAAACAGCACATATTTTTTACATTAACCCAAATTTTTTATTCAGAGATTTCAAAAAATTCTCCTCCAGTTCTTCCCCATATTTCTGGTTTATCTAATAAATATCATATTGCTGGTTTATTATGAAATTTTCAAGCATGATTTATTTTTATTACATAAGTGTATTTATAGCTTCCTGAATACAATCTCGGAGCAAACATAAATACTTTATCTTCATAATTTTCTATACTTGAAAAACCGTAGTATCAGCCTTTTTCACTTGTGATTTGTTTTACTATTTCAGGAGTTACATCAAGTGAAGAATTCATTATTTCAGCTCAAGCTGGTATAAAATTTTCAATCACGACATTTGACCTTTCTCTAGGAGTTATAATTTCTATTTCTCAAACCAACATTTCCCCAGTTTTTCCCTTTTTCACCTCATCAATTTCCTTTATTTTTCTATAATAACAATTGTCCCCATTTCCATAATATCTCCAGAAATAACATTCTTTTTTATATGCTTTTAGATAATCTTCCATTTTATAATATTTTCTAGAAATTATAAGTCCTTCATCTCTCGGTTTTATCTCCTCAATTGGTAAAAAATAAGTTAAATTTACATCATAATATAACATTCATTTTCAGTCTTTTTTAAAACCTAGAGAATTATTCTTTCCTAATTCTATATAATCTTTTATAGGGAAATTTTTTGTGTAAATTTCAAATTTATTATTTTTATCAAATTTTTTCTCTATTATTTTTTTGTAATCCAAATATCATTTTCAAACAAAATCAACTCATTTTAATTCTCCTGTTTTTTCTACATATTTAGCTAAAGAATCTATAATTATAGATTTTCAGAAAGAATTTTTTCACAGGTGATTTGAAATTAAAAATCTAGCAAAATTTTCTGTTAACAATTTTTCAGTTTCTCAGTTTTCCAAAAATTCTATTAGTCCAAGAGCAGTAGAAATATCATTAGTATAATTTCCTGATTTTATGATAGTTCCTCTAGCTTCTATTAAAACATTATTTTTCAAACTTTCTAAAATCTTTTTTATTTCATCTTTTTTTATTTTCAAAATTCTATACAATTTTATTTTATTCAATTTATCTATATTTGAATCTCAAAATTCAACTTTTTCCAAAATATCTAAAACAAATTTTTCTTCTCAACTTTGGGCTAAAACTATCAAACTTTCTATATTCCTAAATTTTCTTTGAACTACTCCCTCTCCTGTAGGAGAGAGTTGGGGTGAGGTCTGTTTTTCTATTTCTCCTTTTATATATTTTTTCAAATCTTCCTTTATTTTTGTAGCCTCTTTCTCCCCTTTGGGAGAGAGAATTCAAGAGAGAGGGCTAAATTTATTCAAAACTTTCAAAGTTTTCACACTTAAAGCAAAACTTGTACAATAATCTCTATAACAATTTTTTGAATAACTAATTCATCAATCACGAGTAACATAATATTTCAATTCTTCAAGAGATTTTTTTACAACTTCTCATAAACTGTAATATTTTTTTGTTTTTTCTTCATAAATTTTTATTTGCTTCAATTTTTCTTCTTCTCAAATTATTTTATACAAATTCATAATAGAAGCAATTTTATCAAGAGTTTCTACTGAATAATAAGAATTGAACCAAATATTTTTTGGAATTAAATCTTCTATTTTTCACATCAAATTTGCTAAAATATTTGTTCCTATACTTATTCTCAAATTTCAAAAACTTTTATCTATATTTTCATTCAAAAATATTTTTTCTTCATAAGAAATATTTGCAGTTTTTCAATTTGTAAAAACTGTTTCAGGAGTTGAATAAGCTTTTATTTCTCTTTTTAAAACAACACTATCAACTAATTTTCCAGCTTTAATAGTTATTTTTATTTTTGATTTTTTCATACTTCCCTCTCCAGAAAGGGGAGGGATTGAGGGAGGGGAAATTTTCACCTTCCATTTTACTACTTTTTGAGATTTTTTTGCAACAGTTATTTTTCCTGAAGCTACTCCCTCTCCTGTAGGAGAGGGTTGGGGTGAGGTTAAAATTTCTGCATTAGATATTTCTAAAATAGGATTTATTTCAAGATCTTTTTCTGAATTATTTATAACAACTGTTTTTATTTCAAATTCATCATTTAACATAAAAAATCTAGGTAAACTAGGAATAATACTCAAATCTTTTTTTACTTTAAAAGATTTTTTTATTGTTCCAACTTTTGTATCTTTTGTGATTACAAAACCATCAATAATCCAAGTAGTCAGATTATCAGGCAATTTATCAACAACTATTTTTGCTTTTCAATTTTTTACTTTTATTGTTCCAAAGAAGTGAGCAATATCTTTGAAATCTGTTCTTATTTTTGTAGAATTTGGATTTACAGGAGCAGAATTTCAAGCTAAACTATCAGAAAGTGACTCTTTTAAAAAAAGTCATTCTGAAGAATTTCATTTAACACTTGCTTGTACATTATCTATTCCAAATTGGATTCAACTTCTTTCTCTTATTTTTAAAACAAAATTATCAAGCAAAACAAAATTATCTAATAAATTTTTTGTAGTTATATTATTAGGTTTTTTATCATAAAAATAATCAATTATATTTTTTGAACTTCTTTTTTTAAGAGCAAGTAAAGATTCATCAACAATTGCAATTGTAGCTTCTCAGTTAATATTTTTTCATTCAAAATCTTTTATTTCTAATTCTATAATCTGTTTATCTCACGGCAGATATTCTTTTTTATCTGTTAAAACTTTTGTATTTAGTTTTATATTTTCTTTATTTACTCTCAAAATAATTTCTCCTGATTCATATTTTGTAGAATTTTTTCCTACCAAAATAGCACTAACATAAAAATTTGGTAAATATTCTTTTTTAACTTCCAGTTCATAAACAAAAGAGGATTTTTCTATATCAACTATTTTTGTTTCAAAAACTTTATTTTGCTTTTCTATTGTAATTAAAGCCTTTCATTTCAAATCAGAAAAAATATTTATTTTTGCTTTTTCTCATATTTTATATTCCTCTTTCTCAGGAAAAATATTTAGTTTTCCAGCATTTTTCTCTTTTTTAATTTTATCATTTCAATAAATATAAAAAGTTTTTGTAGTTTTAAAATCATTATTTTTTGCTTTTATTTCAAAAGTTATTTCTCAAAAATTTTTTATTTCATAATCTATTTCTGCTCTTCAATTCTCATCAGTTTTTATATTTTTTTCTAATAAAATTTTTTCTTTTGTAGCCTCTTCCCTTTTGACCAAAAGGGTAGGATTGGGGTGGGGAATTTTTTTAATTATTTTAAATTCTAAATCAACATTTTTTATTTTTTTTCAATCTTTATCAACACTAATAAAATTTATTTTTAGATTATCATTATAAGAAAAATAGCTTTTATCAAATTTCATTCAAGCAAAAATATCACTATTTAAAACTGTTAATTCAATATTTTTTGAAACTGTTTTTTTAGTCTTTGGATCTCCTAAATTAACATCTATTTTATAAATTTTATTTTCTTTTGAATCCAAATTTATTTCTAAATCTTTTTTTCAAAAATTATCCAAAATAAATCCTTTTCATTTTAAAAATTTAAATTTTTCTACAAAAGGTTCATAAAAATAATCTCTATAAAAATAATTTTTATTTTCTCACCATAAATAATCAGAAAAATTTTTTGGTTTAAAATTATATTTTTTTGTATAAATAGTATATTTTCCTAATCAATTAGCTAAACTTGCTCACAAATAATATTCTCACAAAACATTTATTTTTGCTTTTTCTCCTGACTTATATATTTTTTTATCACTTTTTAAATCAATTTTAAAATCTGGTTTTTCATATTTTTCAACTAAAAAATCATATCTTTTATCATTAATTTTTAAATAATATTTTCATAAACTAGCATTATTTTTCAAAACAAATTTATATTCTAATCATCAATTTTCATTTAAAACTATATTTTTATTTTTTAAAATTTCATTATTTTTAGAATCTCTAATACTAAGCCTTACACTTTTATTTTTTGATAATTCCAATTTTTCAGATTTATCATTTCTAATAAATCATTTTATATGAATTGTGTCAGCTGGCTTATATATTGGTTTATCTGTAAAAATAAAGACTTTTTCAGAAATAGAAGTAGAATTTCATGGATTATTAATAAGAATTTTTTCTCCTGATTTCAAAGTAACTAAAAAATAATTTCAAGTTGCTTTTCAAATTGTTTTTATAAGTCAATTTTTATCCTGTTTAAAAGAAATTTCTCAATATTTTTTATAAAAATATCTTTCTATATTATATTCATATTTTTTATTAAAATTTTCTATTTTTTCTATATCACTAGTTTCTAAAATTTTTCAATTTTCAAGAGAAAAAATCCATAAAGATTGTTTATCCAAACTATTTTTTACAACAGCATTTACACTATTTATCAAAAAATTTGTTTCAAAATAATTTGGATTATTATAGTAATAATAATCATTGTTTTTATTTGTTGGTTTAATAAATTTATCTCACAAAGTCTTTGAAACTTTCACATAAATAACTTGTTTATCAAAATTTTTAGGGAAAATCTCTTCCAAATTTATTATTGTATTAGAAAATTCAAATCAATTATTTTTTACATCTATTATTTTTTGCTGACAAGTTTTATCTTTTCATATAAAAAAGTCACTATTAATATCAAGTGCTGAATTACAAACTTCAACTTCTAATTTGTCTAGATTTTTTGTAGAAACAAGTAAAGAAAAAACTTTTGAATTTTTAGAAAATATTTTGAAATCTCCATTTGTACTAATATCTAAAGTTTTATCTTTATTTTTTATTTTTCCAGTTTTAAAATTAAAAAGATAATTTTTATCTAAACTATAAATATTTTTATCAAGTAATTCTTTTTTAACTCTCAAAAATATTTCTTTTTCTGGAGTTAATAAAGTATTTAATTTATATCAAAAAAGTCACTCTTTATATTTACATTCTTCAGTATTATTTTCATTATTATATCTATAATTTCTTTCATATATTTCATTTAAAGAAATTATTTTTCCTACTTTTTTATTTTGTTCATCAAAAAATTCAAAATTTTCTAAAGTATTTCAATCTCTTTCATAATAATATCTATTAAAAAGTTCTTTTTCAAAATAAATACAACTCAATTTATAATCTATAAATTTAAAATTAGCTACTTTATTTTTTTTACTTGTTTTAAAATTCAAAACTAAATCTTTACTAGAACTAATTTTTGAAGCTTTTATTTTTATAATAAGACTAGAATTTTCTTCTAAATTTTTATTTAATTTTATAAAAATTCATCTTTTTTTCAAATTTTTTATATATTCTATTTTTTTATTTTTTTCTTGTTGAATTAAAAATTCTCTAGAATTTTCTAATCTTTCTATTTGTCTTTTTATTTCTTCTTTAATAGATTTTTCATATCATTTAGGAATATAAAAATCAAAATCTATTTTTTCTCAATCTGAAATAATTTCTATTAAATCTTTATTTTTAGGAAAAATATCAGAAAAAGAAAATCAAATAATAGGATTATTTGTAGTTAAAACTTTTTTATTTTTTAAATTATAATTATTATTTTTTGAAAAATCTTTATTTTTATTTTTTAAAATTAATTCTCAAAAATCTTCTAAAAAACTATTTGTTTTTATTTTTTTTGTTATTTGTTTTTCAAGTCACACATTTCATCTAATATTTTTTAATCCTTTTTTCAAAACTAAATCATATTCTTTATCATATCCCCAATCATTTTTAGAATTAGAAGCAAGAATAATATTTTTTTGTTCTTCAAAAACTCATAAATTATTTTTATTTTTTTGATATTCTAGTTTTGTAGCTATTCTTTCTCCCTTTGGGGGAAAGTTAGATAGGGGGCTTTCTTTTATTTCTAAATTCTTTTTAACTTCTTTCAAATCTACTGGAGCATTAAAAATGATTTTTATTTTCCCAGAATTTTTTATTTTTTCTTCTACATTCAAAACTTCAAATTTTGGAGTTTCTATTTCAAATTCTTCAGTTTTTTCTAATTTTTTAACTCCTTTTTTTGTAGCCTCCTGCCCTTTGGCTAAAGGGAAGGAATTCAAGGAAGGGATAGTTACTTTTATTTTATATTTTCCTCATATAGCAAAACCTGATTCTGGTCTAAATTGAAAAGTTGAAGTTGTTATCCAAACACATTTTCATTTTAGTTTAGGAACAAATTTTATAGGACATTTTTCCTGATTATCTAGAGAAGTAAAAGCAACTACTGGCTGATTAAATCTAACAGTAATATTTTTTGTAAGGTCTTTTATTTTTCCTTTTGGAGAAATAAAATCTATTTTTAATTTTTCTATTTTCTTTTGCTCACTATCAGCAAAAACAGTTTTTTTCAAAAAAGAAATATTTTCTTTTTTTATATTTTCAAATTTTATTTTTTCAACAGTTTTTTCTTCTATTTTTTCTGAATTACAAGAAAAAAGAAAAAATATAGAAAAAATTAATAATATTTTAGTAAAAAGATTTTTTGTAAACATAATGATTTTTTTAGAAAATTAAAAATTCTATAGAATTATAGCATAATTTATAAAAAAAGAAAATTATTTTTAACACAAAAAAAAATCTAGATTTCTCTAGATTTTTTAGTATATTTCAAAATCATCATTATTAATATCTTCTTTTATTTTAAAATATTTATTTTCCAAAATTTTTTCTAATTCCTTATCTAAAACTAAATTCATTCAATATTTCTTATTTGATTTTTTTACAACATACAAAGGGATGCAATTATTAGCAATATTTAATAATAATATTCATCTAATAGATATTCAAGAAAAAGTTAATTTATATTTTTGAAATGGATTTTTTAAATTGATAAATCTAGTTTTTCTTAATTCTTTTGAGAATAAAAAAATATCATTTTTTCATTTAAAAATTTTTAAAAAATCTTTCTTAAAAGTATCTGTAATAATTATATTCATTTTGCAAGTAATAATTTATTAAGCTCTCAAGGTGCATTTTTCAAAATTTTATTAGAATCAATTATATTTTTTTCTTCTAAAGAAAATTCTTCTAATTCTATATTAAATTGTTCTTTTCTTTTATGTTGAGAAATTTTTGTTTCTATAACTATTTCCTCTTTTACATATCATTTTAATAAAAAACTCAACAAAGCCTTCATAGTCAAACCTTCTTGTTTAGCCATTTTCATAGCCTTTTCTTTTAATTTAGAATCAATATTTACTACCATTTGTGAAGTCATAATATAGTTTTTAAATATATAATAACTATATTATAACTATATTTTTATTTTTTTCAATATTTTTTTTGAGAAAAT
Organism: Candidatus Altimarinota bacterium; assembly: GCA_027066455.1. GTDB lineage: Bacteria > Patescibacteriota > Gracilibacteria > BD1-5 > UBA6164 > JAMONT01. The sequence continues at coordinate 7,121 of JAMONT010000018.1, read as the reverse complement.
TATTTTTGACACAAAAAAATCTAGATTTCTCTAGATTTTTCCTAACCAAACATTTTTTCAAAAATACCTTTTTTATTATTTACATCAACTTTTTTTTCTTTTGCAATTTCTAAATATAATTCTTTTTCTTTTACAGAAAGTTTTTTTGGAATTTTAATTAAAATATTTATAACTAAATCACCTTTTTTATCTCTGTCGATATATTTTACTCAATCTCAAGCCTTTTTTATAATTGTTCCATGACTTGTTCCACTAGGAATTTCTATTTCTCTTTTTCAAATTATAGGAAAATTAATTTCTTTTTTTGTTCATAAAATAGCTTCTACAACTTCTATTTCTAAATCATAATATAAATTAACTCATCTTCTTCTAAGATTTTTTTCTATTAAAGGAATTTTGAATTTTATATATAAATCTCCAGTTAAAGTTGTTCAAACTCAGCCATTTCATTCTCCTTCCATTTTGATAACCATACCATCATCTATCCCTGCTGGAATATCTATTTCTATTTTTTTTGTTTGTTTTATTCTTTTTGCTCAATTACATTTTTCACAAATATTTTCTATAGTTTGTCATTCTCATCAGCATTTATCACAAGCTCAAGTTTGCTCAATTACTCAAAATAAACTTTGCCTTCTATAAGTAACATATCAGCTTCATTTGCATTGCATACAATCTTTTTTTCCTGTTCATCATTCTCAATCACATCAAACGCAAGACACCATTTTTTCTATTTCAATTTCTTTTTTTCATCAAAAAATACTAGTTTTTAAATCTATTTTTATAAATTTTTCTATATTTTCTCAAGCAAAAGCTCCAGATTTTCTTTGAGAACCTTGCTCATTTCAAAAAAATTGTTCAAAAATATCATTCAAATCTACTCAAGAAGCTCATCAAAAACCTCAACCAAATCAACCTCAAGCTCCAGCTCATCATCAAAAACCAGAAGTTCCAGCTTTTCAAAACATATCATATTGTTTTCTTTTAGAATCATCACACAAACAAGAATAAGCTTCATTTACTTGCTTAAATTTACCTTCAGATTCTTTATTTCACTCATTTCTATCAGGATGAAATTTCATTGCCATTTTTCTATAAGCTTTTTTTATTTCATCTTTTGAAGAAGTTTTAGAAATTTCCAAAATTTCATAATAATCAAATTCCACACTACTCATTTTTTTATAATTAATTTTTAAAATTTTTTATGTTCCTAATATAAACAAAAAAATAAAAATTTCAAGTAAAAAATCTTTTTTACTTACTGTGAAATTTTTTTTTACATATTATAACCACATTTTTCATATTTTTCTTTAAAATCTTTTATTAAAGCCCAAAAAATATTTTCTGTATATTTTGGAATTATTTTTTCATTAGCCCAAATTATTTCATGTTTTATTTTATTTCTCATTCAATCAGTTCAAACAGGACATTGACAAGATGAAAAGGGAATATTTTTATTTTGAGCAAATTTCAAAATATCTTTTTCTCTAATATAAGCCATTGGTCTAATAAAAGTAATATCTCAAAGTCTCATTTTATTTTTTGGAGGCATAATTTTTAATTTCCTTCATTCAATCATATTCATAAAACTAGTCACAACAATATCATCTAAATGATGTCAATAAATTATTTTTGTTGCTCAGTATTTTTGGCATAATTTAAACATTGCAATTCTTCTAGCATAAGCACACCATTGACAAGATTGTCCAATTCAATCTTTTAATTTTGAATCTTCTGGGAGTTTTATACTAATTTTTTCTAAAGAAATTCATAATTCTTCTTCAAAATATTTTTTCTTTTCCAAAAAATTTATATCACAATCAATTAAAAAATCTTTGAAAATATATATAGCTTTTATTTCAAATTTTTCTTTAGCATATTTTCTATATTCATTTAATAAATATCATAAAACCATAGAATCTTTTCCTCCAGAAACTCAAAGTATAACAGTTTCTCATTCACTTATCATATCAAAATCACAAATTGCATTCCTCATTTTTTTTAATAATCTTTTTTCTAAATTCATTTTTTAAATTTTTTATAAAGTAAAAATATCTAAAATAAATTTAGATATTTTTTTAAAATTCTTTTTCCCCATCTCCTCCAAAGGAGAGGGGGTTAGGGGGTGAGGGCTAAAAAAAATTTTCTATTTTTTAACTTTACTTTCTATTTCTGTTTTTAATTCATCAAAATTTTCTTTCAAAGAATCTTGAGCTTCTTTAATTTTTCCAGGAATAGCTTCTTTTATATTTTTTAATTCTACTTTTTTTTCTTTATAAATTTCTTCAGCTTTTTCTTTAGCTTCATAAACAAAATCTACTCATTTATCTTTTAATTCAACTAATAATTCTTCACCTTTTTTCTTATAATCATTTGCAACATCAATAAATTCACCTTTTTTTTCTTCAAAAATTTTTTTATTTTCTGGAGTTAAAATTTTTTCATTAAAAAATTTTTTATGTATATCTACAAAATTTTTGAACAATATTTCAAACTTATTTTCTTTAGTTTCTAATTCTTTTTTTAAGTCTTCAGATTTTTTATTAGCATATAGAGAAGCCATTATTCAACCTATAACATAACCTGTAGCAATTAAAAATATATTTTTTTTAGACATATTTTATTGTTAGTTATTAAAATTTTACTTTCATAGTATATATTATTTTTCTAAAAATTCAAATATTTTTCATATAAAAATAAAAAAATTGAAAAATCATAAAAAAAAAGTATTATACTTTTTGAAAAAATTATAAAAAACTAATTAATTAATAAAAAAAATTATGAAAAAAATATATTCTGATAAAATTATAAATATAGAAAATACTCCTTTAGATGATAAAAAATTTTTATTTGAAATTTTTGATTTTAAAAAAATATCTTGAAATCAAGTGGAAATTATTTTTATGTCTGATTTACTTGAAAAAGTAAAAAATTCTCAAATTCTTGAAAAAGTAAAAACTAAACCTGCAATGTGGGAACAAGTTTATTCTAAAAAATCTGAGTTAGAAATTTTTGAAAAATTATTTTTGGAAGCTATAAAAAATAATAAAAAAATTCATATTATTTGAATTACTTTAAAAGAAGAAGTAGAAATTTTGGAAAAATATTATGAAAGTTTATGATTTTTTAAAGAAGAAATAAATGCTTTTGATATAGATTTTTCAAAAGTTTTGGTAAGTGCTTCTGTAAAAGTAGAAAATTTAATTTATAGATGAAGTAATTATAAAGCAATGAAAGAAAAAATATTTTTCAATCCTCCAATAAGAGAATCTGGGCAAACTAAAGCAATGTTTAAATGAATAAATAGATGAGTTATAGCTGGACTTTTTATAGAAAATTTTAATGAAGAAATACAAACTTTTTTAGAAGATCAAATAAAACAAGAATATATTTTAGCAATTTTTTTAGCAAAAGTTTTGAATTATAATTTGGAAAAAATTTGAATTATTTGAGAAAAAAAAGAATTAATAATTAATTATTAATTCTTTTTTTATAAAAGTTTTGTAATATCATTATAAGTAATTAACATAATTAATCACATTAAAATAATGAAAAATAAACTATGAATCATCACTTCTGCATAAGAATTTATAAGTTTTTTCTTAAAAAATTTTTTAAAAAATCCATTTATTACAACTATTAAAAATCTTCATCAGTCAAGAGCTGGAATTGGTAAAATATTCATAACTCACAAATTTATACTAATTAATGCTCAAAAAAGTAATAAAAAAACAAATCATTTTTCAAAAATTTTTGTGATAATATTTACAATTCAAACTGGTCAAGCCATAGAATCTATAGCTTCAGCTCTTTCTACAGGAGTTTTTGGAGAAAATATTTTTTGTCATAAATCTCAAAGAGCTACAAAAGTCAAAGCTGTTTGATTAACTGTTTCTAAAAATCAATATTTTACAGAATCTATTATTCAAAATTTATATTTGAAATCAGGATTTTTATTAAAATACTCTTTAACATAAATTCATATTTTAGCTTCATTACTTACTTTTATATTAACAACTAAATCTTTTGTATTATTTAAGTTAGGATAAGTTTTTTCTATTTTTTCATCAAAATTAAAATTTCTTTTTATACTTAAAGTTAATTTTTTATTTTTATTTTTATTTAAAAATTCTAAAAGTTTTTCTATTTTATTTACTTCTTCTCAATTAATTTTTACTAACCAGTCTCATTTTTTTAATCAAGATTTTTCAGCTACAGTATTTTTTATTGGTGCTAATAAAAATCATTTTTGTTTTCAAAAATTTATTTTTTCAGCTTGCTCCAAATTAGGAAGTAATTTCAAATCTAAATCAGTTTTTATATAAGAATTTACTCAAATTGGTTTTACTCAAACAAAAAATAATATTGTAAAAATTACAAAAGCTAAAACAAAATTCATAAAAACTCAAGCCAAAAGAATAATTGATTGTTGCCAAGCAGGTTTATTTTTGAAATTATAAGAAGCATTTTCTTCATTTATTTTTTTAAGAATTTCAAGTTCATCTTTTTTAGAAATTTCTTTTCAAAGTCTATCAAAAAGTTTTTCTTTATTTTTTATTTTTAAAATTAAAATTTTATTATCTTTTATAAGATTTTTTTGTTCATCATAAATATTAAAAAAATTTGGATTTTCTCAAGCAATTTTCACAAAACCTCAAATTGGAAGCCAGTTAAGAGAAAATAAAGTTCCTGATTTATCTACAAAAAGTTTTTTAGCCCTAGGAGGAATTCATAAACCAAATTCTTCAACTTTTACTCAAAATTTTCTAGCAGCATAAAAATGCCCAAATTCATGAATTAAAATTATTATTGCAAAAATCAATATTGCAACTAAGATTCAAAAAAATATAGTCATTGTTTTTTATTTTTATATTTTAAATTTTTTTATTTTAAATTTTTTTTATTTTAAATTTTTTTTATTTTAAATTTTTTTTATTTTTTTATCAACAAAGGTTTTTAACCCTTTGCTCTATTTTTTTAATTTTTTTCAAGCTTTTTTTAAAAAATTTTTTTAATAAAAAAAGTAAAGAGTTCCAATTTTGGAAATCCTTACTTTTTTATCTTCAAATGTTTCAAATAGAAATTACGCAGCTTCAGCTACTTCAACATCAATTGCTTGTTGTTTACCATTTCTACCTTCACCCATTTCAAAAGTTAAAGTCATACCTTCTTCTAAAGAATCGTATTCAACTCCATCTACTAAGTTATTAGCGTGGAAGAAAACATCATCTGGTACTTCATCACATTTAATGAAACCAAAACCATCTTTTAAAACCTTTATTATACCTTGCATAAAACAAAAAATTAAAAATAAATAAATTATTAATTTAGATTCTCTCTATAATTAATAAACACATTATATAGATTTTTTTTAAAACACAACTTTTTTTTCAAGAAAATATAAAAATAGTAACTTTTTGTGTAAAAAGTAACACTTTTTTCTTTATAATTCTTAAAAAAAACATTATTAATTCTATTTTTATTTATTATACTTATTAAATATTTTAACATTTCTACTATTTTTTTGACTTATTTCTAAAATAAGATATAATTAATTAGAATTTTATATTTTTAAAAATAATTTTTATGAATAAAGTAAATAAAACAATTTTAGCTGCAACAACAGCAAGTGTACTTTTTACAGGTTGTTGACCAGAAACAAAACAATTAACAGAAGATACAAAAGATAAAACAGAAAATTTAGTGGATAATAACAAAACTACTCCTAAACTTTGAATAAATGATATTTTGATAACAGAAAAATATTTACCAGTTTTAGACAATACAATTCATGTAAAAGAATGAGAAAAATGAGAATTTTCTTTAAAAGATCATTTTGAGTTTCCTGAATGATTTGATTTAGAAAATGTAGATATTTTGATGACAGGAGGTTTTGAAGGTTATGTTAAAAATTGAGTAGTTTATATTGATCCAATAAATGTATCAACAGGAGAAGAAATATCAAAATCTTTAAGTTTTGATATAGCTGCTTGAGAAACATTATACAAATGAGAAATAGAATATATTGTAACTAATGTTGATAATCCTATAAAAGTTTCTGCTTCTTGAGAAAGAGAAATTTTGTTAGATGAAACAGGAGAAAATATAAAAAAATATACTTTTACTATTGAAGATAAAGATTGAGTTGATATTGATTCTATAATAGATAATTTTTTCATAAAAAAACAAAAATGATGGGAAACTTTAGATGAAAAAAAATTAAAATATGAAATTTTTGAAGTTTCAGACAATGAGGTTATAATAGAAGTTTCTGTAGATTTTTCTAAATTTTGACCTTGAGAATATGCTATTTGATGAGATTTTAACTCAAATTGAAGCCAAAAACCTTGTTATTTTGAAAATATAAAAGTAAAAGAAAAAATAGATAATCCAACTAGTTTAAAAACAAATATTTCTAATATTACTGAAAATTCAGCTAAACTTTCTTATGATTTGAAAGATTTAGATTGAGCTTGAATAAATTTTATAAAAGTTTGAAATGAATTTTATTACAATATAGAAAATAATAAATGAGTTTTGAATATAGATAAATTAACAGAAAATACTGATTATACAGTTATTATAAATTATGAAACAGAAAACTGAAAAACTGAAAAGTTAGAAACTAAAAATAAAACAATTTCTTTTAAAACAAAAAAAGCTCCAGAAGTTGTAACTCCTGAACCAGAAACTCCAGAACCTATAAATCAAATTCCAACAGCAAATGCTTGAGATGATATAACTATTACTAAGTGAGAATCTGTAATTTTAAACTGAACTTGGGCTGATCCTGATGGAAATGTTGTAAGTTATGTTTGGAGTGATGAAAACTGAAATATTATTAATGAAAACACTGTAAGTCCAGAAACTACAACAACTTACACTTTAACCGTTACTGACAATGATGGAGCCACAGCTTCTGATACAATGACAGTTACAGTAGAAGAAAAAGAAGTAAATAATCCAGTAGAAATAATAATAGGTTCAGATAAAATAGTAGAAGATTTAGAAGTTGCATTTAATGGTTTTGATAATAGTATAGATATCTCATATAACAATATAAAGCCTTGAGCTGTTTTTAGTATATCTTGACATCCAGATTTTGAGATAGATGCTAATTG
>JAMONT010000017.1 GCA_027066455.1 Candidatus Altimarinota bacterium | reverse complement strand
TTTTTGAATTTTTAGTTTTTCTAATGCTACATGAAATTTACCTAAAGCAGTAAATAATGCAGCTAAAAAAGTAGCCTCTCCTACAGAAGTAAGAAATGCTCTTAATAAAAAATTTCCACAATTAAAAAATAAATATTGTGATGATTATTGGAAAAGTTGAGATTGAGTTGCTGTTTGGTGTAGTTGAAGTTATCGTTTAACTAAAGCTGATTTGTACAAAATCACTAATCCAAACTCTAAATGGGGGCCTTATCTTCCTGTTAATTTAAATAATTTACAATATACTCCTAATCAAGTTAGGGATTGTATAAAAAAGAAATATAGCTTTGATGTTACTCATAAATATTCAGATTACCGGAGTAGTAGAGGTTGAATAGCTCTTTGGACTAGTTGAAAAGCTGATTTGAAACTGTCTAAAAATGAATTAAAAAATTGTGAAAATACTCCAGTTTTAAAATGTGGAATAGATTTATATAAAGTCTGAAATAGCTGTCAGGCTGTAGGAGTATGATTTTATTCTCCAAATAATAATAATTCAAAAATTGCCTGTACAAATGCTCCAGCAAATGCTCATTATACAAGTGATGGAAACTGAACTAATAATTGTTCTTGGACTTGTAATACTACTTATGAACAATCATGAAACTCTTGTATTTTAACTCCAAAAATAGTAGAGATAATAATAGGTTCAGATACAACAGTAGAAGATTTAGAAGTTGCATTTAATGGTAGTGATGATACTATAGATATCTCATATAACAATATAAAGTCTTGAGCTGTTTTTAGTATATCTTGATATCCAGATTTTTCAATAAACAGTAGCTGAGTTATCTCTTATACTTGAGATTTAGATTTAAGTGATGAAACTGTTAATTTAACAGTTAGTGTTACTAATCCTTGAGAAACTACTGTCTCAAAAACATTTTCAGTTACTATTCTAAATAATAACTAAAAAAGTTTTTCCTAAAATTAGGAAAAACTTTTTTTATTTATATATTTTTATATAGTCAATTAAATTGTTGTATTGATATGTATAACTAGTACCATTTCAAATTGCTCATACTATTATATTATTTATATTATTATCTATAGTTTTTCAGGTTTTTATAGTTTTTCAGTTTCATATTTTTAAATAGACATTTTTGTCTTTATCTTTTATTAAAAATATTTTTTGTATTTTTCAAGAATCAATATTTGTAAAAAAACCAAAATTACCTTTATCTAAAAAATATAATTTTTTATTTTTTATAAATAATCTTATATTATTATCATCTCCTTCTCTAGAATGCAATAAATAATAAGTTCCTGAATCTTCTGGAGTTTTTACACTCATTTCTATAATAAAAGCTTCATCGGATTTTAGGGGATTTGAAAAATTATATTTTAGGTAATCATCATTTCACACATTATCAATAAAAATTCATTTTTTATCTCAAATTTGACAAAAAGAATTTTGATTATCACTTAAGTTTTCATCACAAGTATAATAAAACGATTCTCAAGTATTTCAGTTTATAATTCATCAAGAATTTGCAATAGCAAATTCAGTTCAGTCTATTTTATATAAACTTAAATCACCAGCTTTGTTGTATGGAGCATAGGCTATAAGATCAAAGTTTCAAGAGTTTATTTCTTGAGCTTTTTTAAAAAGTTTAAAATCTTTTAAAAATATACTTCAATTTCAATCAGCATCTTTTTTATTTACATTTATAGTTATTTTATTTAATGTTAAGTCATTTATATCAAAAGTTCCTGATACAAAACCTGCATTTTCAAAATCTTTTGCTAAATCTACTGAAAAATTAACAAAACTATCACTTCATAAAGCTCTTGAATCAGTTATAATTTCATATGTTCACCAATTACATCATAATTCATATTTTTTTGTATTTTTATTATATTTACAAAAACTAGGTGGTCAATCTGGAGAAGGAGGAGGAGCAGTAGAACAATTATTATTACTTGCATTAAAAGATTTAACAAGACTAGAATCATAAATATCATAAATGTTTTCAGCACAATATCCATGCCATTGATTATCAATATCATTATAAAAACATCACATTTCACAATTATTAGGGACATTATACCTTCATTCTGCTAAATCATTTGTATCAAATGACAGTACATTTGATGTATATACTATATTATAACCACTTCCATCATATTCTAGCTCAAAAACTATTTCATAATCATTAGAATAAGGAGCTTTTAATTTCCATTTAGCAAATAAATGTTTTTCATAAAGATTACCTATATTTGAATCATAAATTCATCATCTAATATCAGTAGTATTTTCAGAATTATCACCAAAAGATGATAATTCTATTGTTTCACTATTAACACTTTTTGTTCATTTTATTTCATTCCAACTACTTCCTGTTAAACTAAGACTATCTCCATTTTCTACTCCTTCACTTTCCACTTTCCAATTTCCTAAAGTATTTTCAAAAAATGGTTCAAATCAATTCATTTCACTTCATTTCACTCCATAATCCACATCTTTTATCATTTTTACTTCTAATTCTTCTGTACAAATACCATCTTTACAATAAGAAATTTTTATAACATTTGGAATAGCTCCAGTTATAATACTTTCATTTAAAACAATAAAATTTCATTTTTTAAAACCACTTTTATCAATTTCTAAACCTCAATTTATTTTTATTCTATCAGCAAAATCTATATCTTTTAATTTTATTTCAAATTCATCATTTGGATATCTAGAAAAACTAACTAACTCAACTCTCATATTTTTTATAATTTTTCAAAAATTATTTAGAGTTTTTTCTTCCTCTGGAGTTGGAGTGAAAGGATTTTCAGAAAATCATCATCAAGAAGTTATAGTTGTTTCTAAATTTTCTCAATCTAAATCTCATAAAGTTGTATTTGATAAATTAAAAATTTCTACTTTTCATTCTATTAATTTTATAGAAGTATTTCAAACATTTTTTTCTACTCAAAAAATAGTTCATCTTACAGCAACTACAGCATCATCAGTATAAATTTCAAATTCACTATCATCTCAAAGTCTTGTTGCTTTTGTCCAAATATTTCAAGCTGAAAGTACTATTTTTATATTTGTAAATAAAGAATTTTCATCTTTATATTTCATATCTTTTAATTCAAGAATTGAATTTGCTTCCAAAACTGAAACACTTCAATCTGAAAAATATATTTCAACACTTGAACCAGCCAAAGTTTCTATTTTTGTTTCTTCAACTAAATCTATTTTTTCTAATTCTAGTAAATTTTTTGAAACTCAATCTATTTCTACTGTTCAAGTTAATTTTTTTATTTTTGCTGTTAAAATTTTTTCATATGGATTATATGCAAAAATTTCTGTAGAATTATCATAAACAAATTCTGGTCAATTATATTCTCTAATCAAATTCATTGGTCAAGATTCTGATTTATAATTTCAGCTTATTATTGAAAAATATTCTCCATCTTTTTTTATTACTCAAGCAAATTCAAATTCTAATTTTTCTGGATCTAAAACTTTTCAATAAGAATAATATGTATTTAATCTAGGATCTCTAGGAATAAAATCTATAAATTTTGAATTAAGTAAATTTTTTGTTGCACTTCAATAAATTCAAAAAGCTCAAGAACTTGAATGAGTATAAACAGAATTTTCATCAAAATAATTATTATTTCATTCTGGATTTGGTAATTTTTTTTCTATTTCTATATATGTTTCTAAAGAATTTTCCAAAGTTCATAAATCACCTTTTATTTTAGAAGAATTTGCACTATCTTGGTAAGATGAATAAGAATTATAAGCTATAAAAGAAATGATTATTAATATAGAAATACTTATTAATAATTCAACAAAAGTAAAAGCTTTTTTGTTTATTTTATGCATATTTTTGTGATAAAAAAATAATATACTTATATTGTATATTATTTTCTTTATTTTTGCAAATTTTTAGGGGTTTTATTAAAAAAGATTATTTTTTAGTCATCATCATCATCATCATCATCATCATCATCTTCATCTTCATCTTCATCTTCATCTTCATCTTCATCTTCATCATCTTCATCTTCATCTTCAGTTGATCTAAATTTATTATTATTAATACAAATTTTATCTAATCAATTAAATCATCAAAAAATTACTTTTGTTTTAAAACAAGTTTCAGAATCACCATCATAAGTTTGTTCTGCAATTTGTTTTTTAGCAACTTTGTAATCAATTTCAACTCAATTATAAGTTCCTTTAATATATGAATCATAAATAGCATATTTTTTTGAGTCTATTATTTTATATTTTTTAATTTTTGTTTTAAATTCTAAGTTTGATAAAATTCAATTTTCAGCTATAGATTTTAATGATTCATAATCTTGTCAACTTGAAAAATTATTAGCACTACTTATATCAAGCATTTGTATTGTATCTATATTTTTACATTCAAATAAATCATTTGTAGCTTCATTTTTATAATATCAATTTATAGATAAAATAATATCAAAATTTTCTACTCCATTACAATTTACTAAATTAGTCATATGTGGATATTCTTTTGTTCAATCAACATATTCTATCCATTTTGAAGCAATAGTATTAGTAGTATTAACTATTTTTTCTCTTATTTCATTTAAAATAAATTCTTCAGTTTTTATACAGGTTTTAGGTAATTGTCTACCATAAAGTTCAGTTATAAAACATTTTCTATTACTTGAAGAATTAACTTCTTTTACTATTAAATCATTTCCATAAGTGCCATCAATTTTAGTTTTATATTTTACCCAATAAATACCATTTGTTTTTTTATATTTATAAATTTTTGTTTCTAATTTTTTTCATACATAATCTATTTTTTTCTTAAAATCATCACTAAATAAAGTCCAGTCAGAAGAATTTGCTGATGGAGTTATATCAGTTTCACTGGTTATATCAGTTTCACTAGTTTCATCAACTGTAAGAGTTATTTCTGTTACTTCCTCTGATTCTGATTCTGATTCTGTATCTGTTACAGTTAATGTTCATGTTCAAGTTAATGTTCATGTTCAAGTTAATGTTCATGTTCAAGTTAATGTTCATGTTCAAGTTAATGTTCATGTTCAAGTTATTGTTGGTGTTTCTGAAGTGCTTTCTAAAGAATTTCAATTAACACCAAGAGAATCAGGACTAACAGGAGTAGGTCAATTATCTCAAGTAATAATAACTTCTTGAAAAGTATTAGTATTCTCAGGAATAGAAATCACACTTTGTCAATCTATGATATCTAAAGTTCATCAAAGATTTTCTTTGATTATTTCTTCAGATTTTTTAGTTTTTAGTTTTTCTCTAAAAGTAGAAGTTGATTTATTTTTAGAAACTTCTACTGTTCATTTTGTTACTCCTATTATTGTCTCTATTCAAGCAAGTTTTTCTACTGAAAAAACTGTTCATTTAACAGATGCAATTGCATCATTTGTATATATTTCAAATTCACTTTCTTTTCAAAGTCTTGTTGCAAATGTAAAAATTTTTCAAGCATTTAAAATTATTTTTATATTTGTAAACAAATCTTCATCTTGCTTGTAATCCATATTTGCTAAAACTATTTCAGTTCCTGAATCTAATTCTGACTTAGTTCAATCACTATAAAAAATAGTAGCTTTATTTGTTCAAGTAAAATTTATTTTATCTCATTCAAATAATTTTATATTTTTCATTAAAATAGTTGAATTATAAATATTTGTATCATTTATTTCTATAGTTCAAGTAAAAGAAGTTATTTTTGCTGTTAGTTTTCTTTCTTCTGGATTATATGCAAAATTTTCTTCTGAATCATTATAAACAAAATCTGGTCAATTATATTCTCTTATCAAATTATCTGTTCAGGCTCAAATTTTTTCATAAGTTCACATAATAATACTTTTGAATTCACCATTTTCTTTCAATACTCAAGCTAACTCAAATTCTCCGGTTTTCAAAGTTTTTCAATAAACAAAATATCTATTTAGTCTTGGAACTTTTAAAGAATTTGTATAATCTCTAAAAACATTTTTTGTAATTTTTCAATAAACTCAAAAAGCTCCAGAAAAACTATGAGAATATCATCAATCATCTAAAAAATAATTTGTATTTCAAACTGGATTTGGTAAAGTAGAATTATTTTCTTTATAAATTATCAAACTATTTTTCATTTGAGATAAATTTGCTTTTGTTTTCACTCTTTCAGATTTTTCTACAACTGACATATATGAATTATAAGAAACCACAGAAAGAACTATTAATATAGTAATACTTATTAATAATTCAACCAAAGTAAAAGCTTTTTTATTTATTCCTTCCCTTAAACTTAAGGGAATATTAGTATGTGATAATATTTTATTTTTCATTTTTATAATTAATAATTTAATTTTTTTTAGTTTTTCAGTATTTCCTTAACTCTCTTGTTTTACTTTTATTAAAGCATAATTTTTATCAGATTTAATTTTTCAAAGTAAAGATTTGTCATTTAAAAAATCTTTTTTCAGACTTTTTCTAGTACTTGGTCAAATATATCAAGCTCAAATATCATTTTCATCTTTTATTATTTTTCTTGCAATTTGGTATTTTATAACAGCTTTTTTGGTTTTTTCTCCAAAATATCCTGTTTCAACATAATCAAAAAATCAAAAATGTTTTAGTGTTTTTTGCAAAATTTTTACCTCTTCTCATTCTGCTCAAATTTCTAGTTTTCACATAAATTCAACTAATTCTGAAATTTCTTTATTTTTTTCTTCTTTCATAACTTCTTTCTTTTTAGACTCAACTAAAGGACCACTTTTTGCAGCCCCTTTCTCCCTATCAGGGAGAGAGGATTCAGGAGAGAGGGCTTTATTTTTTTCATCTACAAATTTTCTATATTTTTCTTTCAATTTTTTTCTTGTACTTGGTCATAAAAATCCTGTTGCAGGATTAGATTTATTTTTTATTAATTTTTCTTTTATTTGAAAATCAGCAATAATTCTAATAATATTATTATAATTTCAATTTATTTTCCCTTTATACATTCACATTTCTTTCAAAACTTCTTGATATTTTTTTACAACTTCTTTATCTGTATCTTTCCCTGCTGGTTTTTCAAAAATTTCTTCTAAAGGATAAATATTTTTTATTTCTTTTTTTGTAGCCTCCTGCCCTTTGGCTAAAGGGAAGGAATTCAAGGAAGGGATAATTTTTGTAATCTTTCCTTTTTTTTCTCCCTTTACAAAGGGAGTACCCGAAGGGGGAGGGATTACTATTTTTTTAGAAGAAAATTTACAAACTCCTTTATTAACTTTTCAACTTAAAAATAATTGTCTTGTTGAAGCTGACCAATAACCTGCCCAGTTTTCTTTTCATGTTTTTATTAATTTATGTTTTTTTTGAATATTTAAAATAATATTTAAAATATTATAATAATCTCAATCTATTTTTCATTTATATAAACATTTTTTCTTCAAATATTTTTGCAAAGCTATAACATCAGATTTAGGATTTTTTGTTCAAATTCATTTATAAAAAATCGAATTTGAATATACTCTAAAAGCAGATTTCAAAGCATAATTTGGAGAAGCAAATTTTTTTATATTCAAAGTATTTTTAGCATTTCTGGCTACAAAATTTCCATAAATTTTTCTTTTCCCCCAATATAAAGCTCTCTTCAATCAAAGTTCTCAATGTCCAACCCAAATATCAATTCTATCACAAGAATATCATCTAACTCAAGCATTTACAATTGCTCATCATCTATCAGCAACTTCTGCTATTCATAATCAGTTTAAATAAATTTTTGTTCAAAAAGCATAATTAGAAGGAGCTGCTAACATTCCTGAAAAAACTTTTTTTCAACTAGCTCATCTATGTCATCTACCATTTAAAATAATTTCTTTTATATAATTTCCTGTTGCATAATATTTTTGGTTTGGTAATGGAGAATAATATGCTGTAACAACAAAACATTTTTTATTTTTATTTTTTTTTGCATTAACAACAATAAAACTGTTAGCTAAAAAAATAGTTAAAAAAACAAGTGTAAATATTTTTTTCATCAAAAAAATTTCTTTAGAAAATTAAAATCTAAAGAAATTTTATCATAAATATTTTATTTAAGCTATTTTTTATAGTTGACTTTTATATTTTATTATTTTAAATTATTTTTTTATTAACTTAAAATAAATTAAGCTTTTTTTAAAAAAGAAATTCTTAAACTCAAGAGTTTTTGCTATTAAGTAATTCTAATTCTATTTTTTCTGCTCTTTTTATAAAGAAATGTATTCATTTCAATCACAGTTTTGTTTTATAATTGTTTTTGGACTTATAAACTTTAATTTTTTTAGCACCTAAATTTATTATTTCAAAACTGTTAATAATTTCTGCTAATTGTCTATCTTTGTTTTCTAATTTTAACTTTTCATATTTTTCTTTTACTATATCTTTTATTATAACTATTTCTTTCTTTGTTTTTTCTTTTTTAGAAGTTGTAAAATTTTTCATTTGCTTTTCAAAAGTAATAAAAAAATCAATAAAATCTTTTATGTTTGTATATCAGTTTAATATTATTCATTTTTCAATTGAACTAATTACTGTTCATTCTTTAAATTTTTTAAATAAGTCTTCAGGTTTTTGATTTTTTATATTTTCTTCTTTTGTTTTTTCATTTTCTAAAAAAATATCAATTTTAGCTTGATTTGTTGATAATATTTTTTCAAAATTATCTTTAATACTGTCTATAGTTGTTTTTGTAGTTTCACTGTATTTATCTTTTTTTAACAATTCTGTAAGTTTGTTATTAAAATTTTTTATTTTTTTCATTAAAGGAAATGTAACTTTTTTTGTAAAACTAGATTCTAATAAAGCTAGTTCTAGATTTAACTCTATATTTTTTTCTTCTTCTTTTTTCATTTTTTTTTATTTTTTATTTAAGTAAAGTGTGAAAAAAATTATTTTTCTTTTAATTTTTGAATAAAATATTTCATAGTATTTATTCAGGTTCTAGTTTTTTTATCTTTTTCTGTTTTTAGGCTTCTGCTTTTTAAAAAATTATTTTTTTCTAGTAAATCTTTAGGTTTTTGGTTTTTTATATTATTTTGCTTTATTTTTTCATTTTTTTCAAATTTTTTAATTTTATTTGATTTTAAAACCTCATCTATTTTTGTTTTAATTTTTTCTAATTCTATTTTTATTTTATTATTTTTAATTTTTATTTTTAATAATATAATCAACTTTTTTTCCTAATTCTTTTAATATATTATTTTTTTTTAGTTACTTTTGCTGTTAAATTAGACTCTAAGTTATATACAAGTAAATTAAAAATTATTATCATTTCTCCTGTTTTTTTTAATCTTCTAAAATTTCTTTTTCTAGCATTTTTTTTAATTATTATCAATTTTTTCTAAAGCTTCTTGTTTTATAAAAATTAATATTTCAAGTATATTTTTTTCATAATTT
Source organism: Candidatus Altimarinota bacterium (assembly GCA_027066455.1). GTDB lineage: Bacteria > Patescibacteriota > Gracilibacteria > BD1-5 > UBA6164 > JAMONT01. Next base: position 6,372 of record JAMONT010000017.1, on the reverse strand, counting down.
TTTTTTAAATCATTATCCTTATCTAAAATAGATTCTTTTAAATTTTTAAAATTAGTTTCTATATTTTTTATAAAATCCTCTTTTTTATTTTCATTAACTTCTTCTTCTAATTCATTTAAAACTTTATTAATTTCTGTTAAAAAACTTTTTATTGCTACTTCTAATTCTCTTTTTCATTTTAATACTTCTCCTTGTTTTTCAGAAAGAATGATTTTAGAAATTATTTCTAGCATATAAAATAATTTAAAAATTAAAAAATACTTATATTCATAAGTATAAGTATTATTAACTAAAAGTCAATACTTTTTATTTAAAAGTTTAGTTTAAATTACATATTTTTTACAATCTCTTCCAATTTGCTAAAATAAAAGGAATTTCTATTTTTCAACCACCTGCTCTTTTCCATTCTACAATTGAAGTAACTTTATAAGTTTCAGGAATTATTTTTTCACTTCAATCCATATACTTTGCTTCTTCAAATTTTAAATATCTGTAAAAATCTGTTTCTGTGTTAGAAGAAGAGGGTTCATAAACATATTTATTTTCTCAAGTTAAATAAAGTTGTCAACTTCAAGAAGTTAATTTTTTAACTTCTACAGGAAAATCTCATCACATTTTATTTTCAATTGTATAATAAGAATCTGTTGCTCAAGTAAAAAAATCACTATTTATATTATAAGTCTCTCAACTATTAGGAATCCAATCAAACTTTCTATGTGTTTTAAAATTAAAATCTCTTAGGTTTTTTAGAAGTTCTATATTTTCTCTTGCTAGATTTGTTGCAATAATTGTGTTTTTTGAACTAACTGTCATTTTTGAAGATTGAGCAAAAAGCATAAAAACTGAAACAAGTCATAAAGAAAATATAAAAATCCCTATAATTACTTCAATTATAGTAAATGCTTTTTTATTATTTTTTGTAGCCTCTTCCCTTTTGACCAAAAGGGAAGAATTGGGGTGGGAAATATTCCTCATAATTTTTTATTAAAATTTAAAAATATTTATTTTTTTTCTACGTTTTCTCCCTTTTTTAAAGGGAGTACCCACAGGGGGAGGGATTATTTTTTTAATAATCTCTAACAAAAGTCTTTTTATTATAACTTATTTCTTTAGATAAAATTCAATTATCAACTCCCTTATATCAAACATTTATTGTAAATTCAGAATTAGCTGTATTTTTACTTAAACTAGTTTCATCATCTCATAAATAAATTTTAGGTTCTCAAGTAATTGCTGAAAAGAAAAATAATGCTCAACTTGAATAATTTGCTCAAGCTTTTATTCAATTTATCTGAATATTATTTTCTATAATATTTTCTTTTAAGATTTCTCAATTTGTAATATTATTAATATCTAAACTTCAAGAATATCAATAAAATATTATTTTTTTATTTTTTCAGGCTTCTAAATATAATCAAACTGACAAATTTTTATTTGTAGTTCCTGTTCAAGTACTTATTCAGTTAATTGCCATATTTCTTGCCAAATACAAATCCTGAGCAATTTGCTTGGTTACAACATTTACTCAAGCTTTATTTTTATAAAGTATATATGGTGTATAAGTAAAAATAGAAACCATTGCTATTATTGTAATAACAACAATTAATTCAATCAAACTAAAAGCTTTTTTTTGTTTTTTCATAATTTTTATTAAAAAAATATCTTATATTTATTATATAGATTTTATTAAAAAATACAAAAAAATTTGCAATTATTTAAAAATATCATATAATACTTGTACAAAAAAAGAGATTTTTGCCTAGTGGAGATCATGGAGTGATTCTGTAGTCTGTGAAACTAGGGAACACTCTTTTTTTTTATTTGTTTAAATATTTTATAATTTTTATTTCTTTATTTGTAAAATACTTAATAAAATCATAATCTAATTTTTCTTTATTATCAATATATTCTTTTTTTATAATTCAAGAAATAAAATCTGCAAATGCTAATCATCAATATTTTTTAGAATTAAAAAAAGCAAATCAAAGTTTTTTTATATATTTTTTTTGCACTAAAAAATTTAAATTATTATTAAGTATATTTTTTATAGCTTTTTCATTTATATTTAATTTAAGATTATCAGCAATTATTTGAACTACAGAAAAATTATTTTTAAATTTACTTTTTTCAATAATAAATTCAGATAAAATACTTAACATTTCAATATAATTTTTTCCATTTTCTTTATATTCATCAATATAAATTCAACAAAACTCAATATTTTTCATATATCATTTTAATTCTAAAAATTCATAAAAAACTTCTATTTCTTTTTTATAAAATCTATCATTACTTTTTAATTCTCATTTATATTTTATTCAAGAGTATTCTAAAAATTCATTATATATTTTATCAATTGTTCATGATTTATATATTGTAATTAATCATCAAAAAATATATTGTCATCTTTTTCATTTATTAATTTTTTTTGATTCATCTAAATAAATTATCATAATTTTTATTAAAAAAATAATTTTTGTAGCCTCCTTCCCTTAGACTTAAGGGAAGGAATTCAAGGATGGGATAATATAAAATTTATTCCCTAAACTCCCAATCTCAATATATTATATTATCAAATTTAGTGTTAAAAAACTTTAAATTATATTCTCTAATTCAAGGTTGTTTGTAAACTTTGTAAGAATATTTTTTACATTCAGGATTTTTTAAAATATATTCCATATACCTGTGTGAAGTTCATCATACAGGAGTTTTTAAATAAAAATCTACTTGCTTATAATTTTTATTTTTATAAGTTTTAACATTATGAACACTTGTATCAATTATAGCATTTCTTGGAATTAAAACTCTAACATAAGAATGATTTAATCAATTTCATTGAATATTTAAAAGATTTTTATAATTTGGTAATTTATTTATTTCAAATTCCTCAAAAATTTTTTCTACTCTTTTTTTATTTTCTCAATTAAAAGTATGTTCTAAATCAATTTGAAATTTTGTCAAAATATCACAATTTTCTCATATTTCATATCTTTTTTTATAAGTTTTTTTAATATATCTATCAGATTTATTTCCAGAAATAGAAGTAAAAATAGGATAATTAAAATCTAGAGTTTCTTTAAAATTAATAGTTCAATCTAGTCAAAAACTTTTTAAAATTTTATTTTCATCGAATGAATAAATCATTAAATCTCTTGTTTTTAAATTTCTAATAATCACTCATAAATATTTTTCATATTCTCACTTATCCTTTATTTTCTTGGTAAAAGCTTCTATAAAATCAAAAAGAATTTGTTTTGGACTTCATTGAGCTCAAAGTTTGAATTTTTTTGCTTCAACCAAACTACTCATAATTTCTGAAAAATTTTCTGAATCTATAAATCTCTGAATTTTATCAAACTGAACTCATTCTAAAACATCTAAAAAATCAAGTAAAATATTTTGATTAATATAAATAATTCCATCAATATCTTCTCAAGCTTGTTTTAGAAAAAACTTTATTTTTTGGCTACTTCTAGCAACATCAATAAAATAATTTGCATCTCTTAATCAAAAAGTTTTTGTAATATAATGTAATCATTTTGGGGCTGGTTCACGAAAAGATTTTTTATTTATTTCCCATTCATAAGCATAAACATCTTTTTTTTCAAATTTTTCTACTTTTCATCTAAAAATTGAAACAATTCACATACTTCACATAAAACCTCCAGTTGGCCTTATTTCATCATTATTTTGAAAAACTATTAAATATTTTTTTTGTTTTTCATTTCAAAGTAATTTCAATAAATCATCATAATTTATTATTAATAATTCTATTTGTTTGTTAAAATAAAATAATTTTTTTATAGCAAATAAAAGTTTTTCATTAAGAATAACATCATCTAAAGGTTCAATTTTATAATATTGTTTTAAAGAATCTTTTAACTCTAAATTAATACTTTTTAAAAAATCTTTTAGCTCAATACTTTTTATTAAATTTGTAAAATAAATATTAGAAATATCTCTTTCTTCTATAAAATCTAAAATTTTTCCTTTCAAAAATACAGTATCATTCAGAACATTTGCTAAATTTTTTCATCATTCAATTAAATATCAAACATTATCAATTTTTTCAGATTTTATTAATTTATTTGCAAAAAAAACTGGTTTAAATAAAAGAGAGGAAAAACTAAATTTTAAAGAAATATCTTTTATTTCTTTGTCTATTTTTCATAAATTTCAATTTTCACTAATTAAATTATTCATTTTTTTATAAGTTCCAGAAATAGTATTTTCTAAAACAAATTTATATCAAAATAAAAAACTAACAAAAAGAAGTAAACTAAGAGTAAAAATATAATATTTTTTTGGAAATCACATTATAACTTTATCAATATTATTTCAAAAACCTGAAAAAATTTTTTTAAAATATTTCCAATTATAAGTCTTTTTTACAAATATATCAAAATGTTTTTTTCTTATTTCTCTTCAATAAATTATATCATCATAATCCAAAGTAAATTTATCTTTTTCAGCTTCTTCACCAAGTAAATCTATATCTTTTTTCAAATTTTCATTTATTTTTATAGTTTCAACATTTACAATATTTGGATTTATTTCAATAACTGGTTTCTTTTTAATTACTAAATTCTTTTTTAAATATTTTTTTAAATTATCTATATTTACTGTTTTTATTTCATCTAATTTAATTTCTCAAACTCAAAAAAAGCTATTTAAATCTAGCTCTATTTTTTCTTCATTGTTTGTAGTTATGTCATTTAAATCAATTTTCATTTACTATTTTATAGAAAAATATTTTTATAAAATTCCTTAATATTTCCATTATAATAAAAAGTATTTTAAAATCAACTTGTATTTTTCTAAAAAAAAAATTGAAAAATAAAAAAAATAGTGTAGAATAAAATAAATTTAGATTAATAAGAAAAAAATATGTGAATAATTTTTGAAAAAAGTTCTGGTTGAATAGTTTATAGAAAAAAAGACTCCAAAATAGAAATATTGTTATTAAAATGGTTAAACTCCAAAAAAGAAGAAGAATATGTTATTCCAAAATGACATATTGAAACTAATGAAATAGCCAAAGAAACAGCTATCAGAGAAATTTGTGAAGAAGCTGGTTTTGATAAAAAAGATTTAGAAGTTATAAAATTTGTAACAAAACTAAATTATACTTTTACAGCTTGACACAAACCTTGATCTCCTTTAATTAATAAGGATGTATATATTTTTTTGATAAAATATCATTGAGATAAAATACCTGTTGTTCAAACAGAAGAAAGATTTGTAGGTTATGAATGGGTAAATATAAATGATATTCCAAAAATTTTTATAAAATTTGATTTAAAAGGAATTGTTTCAAGAAGTAGAACTTATTTTATTTAGTCCCCTCTCCCAACCTCTCCCCTTACAGGAGAAAGGAGTAAAAAAAGAAATAATTTATTTAATAAAAAAATATAAAAATGTTAGAAATTAATAATAATGATAAAAAAATAATTATAAAAAATTCTTCAAATGATGATTTAGTTATAAATTATGAAAGTAGTGAGGTTTCTATTTGAGATTTTATTATTGATATGCCTTGAGAATTTGAAAAATCTGGGATTTTACTTCAAGCAAAAAAATATAATGAAGAAATGTTTTATAATATTATTGTAGAAAAAAAACATATTTTAGTATTTTTTGTAGATAATTTTGAAATAAAAGAAGAAATTATAGATTTTTTCTGAGATATAGATATTTTATTTATTCCTTGAACTAAAGAAGCTACAAAAGTATTTGAAAATATTGAAACAAGAACTGTTATTCCTTTTTGAGAAGCAAAAGATATTTTTTTACAAAATCTTTGACAACATACTCTAGAAGAAGTAGAAACTTATAAAGTAAAATCTGAACTAGAAAGTCTTGAAACTATTTTTGTTAATTTAGCTACAAAATAAAAAAATGAAATTTTCCATACATGATAAAGAAAAGTTATTAGAACTTTTTGAAAAAAATAATATAAAAAATTTTAGATATGCACAAATAGAAAATGCTATTTATAAAAATTTTATTAGTAGTTTTGATGAAATTGAAACTATTCCAAAAGATTTGAGGCAATTATTAAAAGATAATTGTTTTTTCTATAGCCTAAAAGTTGTAGAAAAAGCTACTTCAAAAAATGGTCAAACTACAAAAATTCTTTTTAAAACTAAAACTTGAGAATTAATAGAAGCTGTAATTATGAGACATTTAACAGGTAGAAATACTCTTTGTGTTTCTTGCCAAGCAGGTTGTCCAATGTGATGTACTTTTTGTGCTACTTGAAAACTTTGATTAAAAAGAAATTTAGAATTTTACGAAATTTTTGAGCAAGCAATGTATGCAGCTCATATTTTAAATTGAGAGTGAACTTTTCTTAGAAATATAGTTTATATG
>JAMONT010000016.1 GCA_027066455.1 Candidatus Altimarinota bacterium | reverse complement strand
AAAGATTTTGAAATACCTGAAAATATTAATAGAAAAGAATTAGAAAAAGAATTAATTTTGAAAATTACTACTTAATAAAAATCTAAAAAAGAAGTTTTAAAAAAAAAGTTTGATTTTTTCTTATTTTTTGATAAAATCCACATTGCTTCTAAAATTAAAAATATAATAATTCATTAAAAAATAAAAAAATGGCTGCAAAAAAACCAGTTAAAGGATATATAAAATTACAAATTAATTGAGGACAAGCTAATCCAGCTCCTCCAGTTGGTCCTGCTTTAGGTCAATATTGAGTACCAATTCAAGAATTTACAAAAGCTTTTAATGATCAAACTAAAGATAAAATGTGAGTTAAACTTCCTGTTGTAATAACAGTTTATGAAGATAGAACTTTTGAATTTGTTGTAAAACAACCACCAATGTCTACTCTAGTTAAATCTAAATTAAATTTAAAAAAAGGTTCTTGAGTTCCTCAAAAAGATAAAGTATGACACTTAACTTTTGAACAATGTAAAGAAATTGCTGAAGAAAAAATGCCTGATTTAAATGCTGTTGATACAGCTTGAGCTATGAAAATAGTTGATGGTACAGCTAGAGCAACTTGAATAACTACTGATATTCATGAAATGTCTAAAGCTGAAATTGCTGAAAAATTAGCATAAAAGTTTTTTAGAATATATAAATATAGTTTTTTTGTAAGAAATAAAATAGTAATTATAAGAATTTTTCTTGTAATTACTATTTTTATTTTTTTTAATAATTATTTTTAAAACACCTTAAAACCACTCAATTTCAGGCTGATTTTTATTTTTCATATAATTTTTACTATCTTCTTCTAACAATTTTTCTTGAAACAAAGAAATAATTCTTTTATAATTTTTTTCTAGTTTTCTATTATGACTTTTTTTGAAATTAAATTTTATTATTTTAGTTTCATAATCATATGAAATTTTTCATAAAAAAATATTATTTATAATAATATCTTTTGAAAAACTAAAAGCAGATCTTTCATTTAAATTTGTTAAAAAAATATCATCTTTTTTTTCATATTTTGTAATTTTTTCTACTTTTTTTTCTTCTCTTACTATTTTTTCTATTTTTGATTTTGTATTTTCTTCTAAACCCAAAATTTTATAGTTTCATTCTAAATAAGCTAATGTAAGTCCAATAGGTAAAAGACTCCAAAATCATAAAGTAATTTTTGTAGTTACATTCATTTTTTCTTTTCACATTTTTTTATTTTTTTAATTTTTCTAAAAATCCCTCTAAATTCAAAACTTCTATTCATAATTCTAAAGCTTTTTTTAGTTTAGTTCCAGCTTTTTCTCAAGCAAGTAAAAAATCAGTATTTTTTGAAACTGAATTTATAAAAAATCAAGCTTTTTTTTCTAATTTTTCTATCAAATCATCTCTTGAAATTTTCTTTCAATCTTTTTCAAAACTCCCAGTTATACAAACCTTTTTTCAAAAAAATTCTGATTCTTCTACTTCTACTAAAGGCACAAAATATTTAATTTCTAAAATATCTTCCAGTTTTTTTAAAATAATTTTATTCTCTAAATTATTAAAAAAATTATAAACATTTTGTCAAATTTCTGGTCAAATTTCATAAAGTTTTTCTATTTCCTCATAAGAATAAGAAAAATTAAGTAAATCATCTTTACTTTTAAATAATATTTGTAAAATTTTACTAACTTTTTTTCAAACTCAAAAAATAGATAAACTTGCAATCAAAGTTTTTATTTCTACTTTTTTTGCTTTTTGTATTGCCAAAAATAATTTATTTACAGATTTTTCTTGAAATCATTCTAAATCCAAAATTTCTTTTTTATATTTTTCTAATTCGAAAATATCACTCAAATTTTTTATAAATCATAAATCAAAAAAAAGTTTTATTTGTTTTTCTCAAAATCAATCTATATTAAATCAATTTTTTCAAATTGCCCAAACTAATTTTTCTTTTATTTGTGCTGAACATCAAAAAAAATTAGGACAATAAACTCTTACTTTTCATTCATCTTTTTTCAATTTTGTTTCACAATTTGGACAAAATTCAGGAATTTTTATTGTTTTTTCTTCTCAATTTCTTAATTCTTTAATTACAGAAATTATTTTTGGAATAACTTCTCAAGCTCTTTTTATAAAAATATTATCTCAAATTTTTATATCCAAATCCTCTATCTCTTCATAATTATGTAAAGTTGCTCTTTTTACAATTACTCATCAAATATTTATTTTTTCCAAATTTGCAACTGGTGTTAAAGTTCCAGTTCTCCCAATTTGATGCTCTACAGAAATAATTTTTGTTGTAAAAATTTCAGCAGGAAATTTGTAAGCAATTGCATATTTTGGATGATGTTCAGTTGAACCAATTTTTTTCCACAAATTTATATCAACCACCTTCACAACAAGCCCATCAACTTCAAAATCAATATTTTTTTTAAAATCAGAAAAATTATTTATTTTTTCTATAAGTTTTTCAATTCAATCAAATTCTTCAAAATAACTAGAAATTTCAAATCACAATTTTTCCAAATCTTTTATAACTTCAAAATAATTTTCTTTTTTTTCACTCAAAATAAATTCTTCAAAATTAGCTAAATCATAAGCAAAAAATTGTAAATTTCTTTTTTTTGTAATTTCATTATTTTTCATTCTAATACTTCAACTTGCAGCATTTCTGGGATTAGAAAAAATTTTTTCTCCAGTTTTTTTAGCTTCAAAATTTAATTTTTCAAAACTAGAAATAGGCATAACAATTTCTCATCTAATTTCTAAATAATTGGGATAATTTATTTTTTTAGGAATATTTTTTATTTGCATAATATTTTCTGTCACATCTTCTCATTCTATTCAATTTCATCTAGTTATTGCTTGAATTAATTTTCAATTTTTATAAATAAGTTCTATTCAAACTCAATCAAATTTATATTCTAAAGTATATTTTATTTTTTCAAAATATGGCTTTTCAGTATTTTTTCAATTTAAATTTTTAATATTTTTTAAATTTTTAGATTCTTTAGTATTTAAATTTTCAGATTCTTTAGTATTTAAATTTTCAGATTTTTTTTCATCAAAAATATTTTTTATTACTCTTTCATTAAATTTTTTTAAATCTTCTCAATTATAAGTATTGTCAAGACTTATCATAGGTCTTGAATGAGCTACTTTTTTGAAACTAGATTCTTTGAAATTTGCTCAAACTAAATCAGTTTGTTTTTTTTCTAAACCAAATTTTTTCTCCAAAATTTCTAATTTTTTAAATAATTCATCATATTCCAAATCTGAAATAATAGGTTTTTCTTCATTATAATAAAGATTTGAATGAAAATTAATTAAATTTTGTAAAATTTTTATATCAGATTTTTTAAAATCTTTTATATTTTTTTTAGAAAAATTTTTAGTTTCTTCCAATTTTTTTATATTTTCATTAAAAAAATTTTCTCACTTTGAATTTTCTTTTAAATTAGACATTGTTTTGTTTTTTAGTTTTAAAATTTTAGTTTTTTCAATTTTTAAATTTTAGTTTTTTAGTTTTAATTTTTTTTTATAAAAAATACTTTATTCAAAATAAAAAATATGTCAAAAAAAATAAAAAAAAAAATTTGATTTTAGTTAAAAATGTGATAAAATTCAATTA
>JAMONT010000015.1 GCA_027066455.1 Candidatus Altimarinota bacterium | reverse complement strand
TCACTAGAATTAAGAATATTTTTTTCTAAAACTAATTTTTTTAATTTTTCTACAACTTCGTCAAAAATATCTTCGTGAACAATTAATCTTTTTATTGCACTACAAGATTGTCAATTATTATGAAATCTTCATTCAAAAATTGTGTCTATATAGTTTTCTATTTTATTATCAAAAACAATACAAGGATTACTTCATCACATTTCTAATTTAATTTTTATAAATTTTTTTGATGCAATTTCATACAAATGCTTTCATACTTTTGTACTTCAAGTAAACCATATCAAATCAATATTTTCTTCTAGAAGTTTTTGTCAAACTTTTCAACCTCAATAAATTTCAGAAAAAACTCATTTTGGTAAATTAGCATTATTTATAATTTCTTCAATTAATTTTCATAATAAAGGACATTCTTCTGAAATTTTGAAAATAATAGTATTTCAAACAAGTAAATTTGGAATTATACTCCAAATAGCTAAACCAAAAGCAAAGTTCCAAGGTATAATTATGGCCGTAACTCAAATTGGTTCATAAACAATTTTATTTAATACTTCTTCATCTTCAAAAGTAATTTCATCTTTTATTGCATTTTCAACATTTTTTAAATACCATTCAAATTCTCAAATATTCCACTCAACTTCTCAAATTGATTCTTTATTTGTCTTCCCTATTTCTTTTGTAATAAGTTCAGCTATTTCATTTTTTCTTTGTTTAAATTCTCCACAAATTGGAGTAATTAATTTTATTCTTTCTTTTAATCATAATTCTTTCCAAGTAGTTTTTGCTTTATTTGCAAATTCTACTTTTTCTATAATTTCTTTATTAGTAGAAATATTTACTTCTCAAATAATTTCAAAATTATTTGCAGGATTTGTTGAAATTAGTTTTTTCATAGTTTTGTTTTATGTTATATAATTTTTTTTATTTTTCTAATTAACATCATATTTTTCTAAATAAGAAGGTCATAATGGTAATATTTTTGAAATATTTTTTATATCATCTAAATTTATTTCTGCATAATGATAAATATCTTCTTTTGTTTGTTTTATATCTTCACTAAAGGGTGAAGATATACAAGAACTTCCTGTATAAGAAGTATTTACATCTGAACCGATACAATCAATTCAAGCTATAAAATATTGATTTTCGTGAGCTCTTGTCTTTGTTATTACATCAAAAATTTCTTTTTTATTTCTATCAGAAACCCAAGCATGAATTCAAAATAAACATTCAACTTTTTCTTTTTTATATGCTTCAAATAATTTAGGATATCTATTATCAAAACATATATACAATCCACATTTTACTCATTCAAGTTCAAAAGTTTTCAAACTTTTTCAAGCAGAATATAATTTAGGTTCTGGACATTGAGAAAAAAGATGAGTTTTTGCATAAGTTGTAATTAATTTTCATTCTTTACTAACAACCATTGCAGAATTAAAAGGCTTTTTTTCAAAATTTTTTTCAATAAATCAGGCAATAATATTTATTCAATATTTTTTTGCTAATTTTTTAATTTCACTAACACAAAAACCATTTTCATCTTCTGCCAATTTTTTATTATCTTCATCTAAAACATAGCCGGTAAAACTTAATTCAGGGAAAACTACAACTTGAGTTTCTGGAAATAATTCTAAAACTTTTTTTATATGTTTTTCTTTTTTTTCTAAATTAGCTTTTTTATCTTTCCAGCTAGCTTCAAAATTTATTAAACTTATTTTTATCATTTTTTTTACATTAATTAATACAACTCTTTTATTATTATATTTTTATAAACCAATCAAAAAAGACTTTAAATATTTCTTCTTTTGTTCACTTTGTATCAAGTTTAAATTCATAATTAAATGATTTTTCATAAAAACTTTTTCTATAAATTAAAATTTCTTCTAAAGTCATATTATCCATTCATATAATTCTATCAACTTTCATAATAGAAAGCCTTTGTTTTACAACTTCTATATTTATATTTAAATAAATAACTTTTCATAATTTCTTTAATTTAATCATTGCTTTATCTGACAAAGGAAGACTTCCAGAGGTACATAAAACTGTGTTTTGAATATCTAAATCTAAAGCTAAATTTTCTTCCATTTGAATAAATTTTTCCTCTCATAATTCAATAAGCTTTTCTCAAACTGTTTTATTCATTACCTTTTCTATAACATCATCATCAAAATCTAAAAAATTCATTCATAATTTTGTTGCTAAATCTTTTCAAATAGTTGTTTTTCAAGATCAAGGCATTCAAATAAAAATTATATTATTCATAATAAAAAATATTAAAAAATTATTATTTCAATAATTATCAATTGATAATTATTGAAAAGAACTAAAATAATTCTTCCACTTGTTTTTTAAACATTTTAGCAACACTTGTTTCTAAAAAATCTAATGTTTTATTTCAAAAATCTTTTGGGCTACATAATTCTCAATCTTTATATCAATCAGTATATATATTTTTTAAATTTTCAGGAAGTATATTAAAATTAAATTCTTTACAAATTGGAGTAATTAATTTTATTCTTTCTTTTAATCATAATTCTTTCCAAGTAGTTTTTGCTTTATTTACAAATTCTACTTTTTCTATAATTTCTTTATTAGTAGAAATATTTACTTCTCAAATAATTTCAAAATTATTTGCAGGATTTGTTGAAATTAGTTTTTTCATAGTTTTTTAAATATTTATTAAAAATTAAACCCCAAAATTAACTTTCATTCTTTCAAGCCAATGCAATCTTGGAAGTGGAAGCTGATGTTTTACTAAAAAATCATATTCCATTTTTACTATTCTATAATAATCTCCATTTTCAGATTTTATTACTTTTTTCAAAACTTCTGGGTTTATTTTCCAATTTCATTCAGAATCAAATCATTCAAAATTATATAAATCTGAAACTGAAATAACCAAACTTTCATCTGGAATATCAACTTTTATTTTTTCATCTCTCCACATAAATCATTCTTTTACTACTTCATCTTTTTTAAATCAACCAATTAATCAAGCAACTGTATCATTAAAGTAAAATGGATTTAGTTTTGCAGGAAAAAATTTTCACAAAATTCAATCTTTTTCCATTTGTTCAAAAATTTCACTTGATAGTTTTTCCCAATCTTCTTTTGAGTATTGTTTATTTAAAATGCAATAAGATTTATTTTTTAGTCAAATACATCAGATACAAAATGAACAATTTTCTAAAAAATATGAATAAAAAATATTCGATGAACCAGCAATTAATGTTGAACAATATAAATTATTACTAATTCAAGCAGAAACTACTCAATAAAAATCTTCTCATCAAGCTCATCATCATGAAAAAACATCATAAAATTTTTCATTAATAATGTTACTTCAACAGAAAAAAGCATGCCTTTGGTCTTTTCAAAAAACAATATATCAGGATTTTTCAACATTTTCTGAATCTAATATATAATTTCAAGAAACATTTTTACTTCAATGATTTTTTCAAATTTTTTCTATATTTCAAAAATATTCTTCAAAATTTTCTTTTTTTTCTAAAATTTCTTTTTTCTTTTTAAAGTATTCTTCTTTTTCTAAAACTTTATTATCAATACAATATTTTTTATTAACTAAATTATTAGAATTAATACAATCTGAACAACCTGTTAAATTACTTGAAAACCAAATATTATTTGAATTATTAATATATGCTGAATAAAAAATTTTAAACGAGGATTTAATTCATCTTGAAAAATAAATGATATCACAATGGTTTTTTACATAAAGTGAACTATAAACATTTGAAGACATATTTGTAGAAAAACTATAAAAAATATTTTCACAATTTACAATTGTTGTGTTACTTAAATAAACATTTTTACAATTAAAAGTTGAATCAGAAAAATTAGAATTTTCATTTTTTCAGTAAAAAATTAAATTTGGTAAATCTGTTTTATTAAATAAATTTCAAAAATTTCAAAAAAAATTTTTTCAAAAATTATAATTTAATCCATATTTAATCAAATCATCTCTATATTTTTCAAATTTTTCATAATCCATTACTTTACTTCTTTCTGTAACTGGATATCTTGAAATTAATCAATCATTTCTATGAAAAGTCAAAGGTAACCAACTTGGAATTTCTTTCAAAAAATCTCTAAATTTAGTTTGTTTTCTTTTTTCTTTAATTTTTTCTTTATAATAATTTAGGTTTTGCATAATTTTATTTTTTAGAAATATTTATTAAATAATTTTTAATTTTACATTTTTCTATATTTTCTGATAAATAATCAACTTCTTCAGAATAGTCAATATCTTTGTAATAGCATAATTGTTCTCTTAGAAGTTTTTCATTATATCAACCTTCAAAAATTTTTTCTGCTAAATCTGAAATTTGTATTAAAGTGTATCAAGCATTAAATAAAAAATAAATATCAACATAATCTTTCCATATTGCAAAGCAATTGCTGTTCATCAAGCTAAATAAAATTTATTTCAAAAAAGTTTTAAAATTGAAATTAATTTTAATTGCTTTTCATATAATATATTTTTATACATTTAAATATAAATTAAAAAAATTAATAGTTTTGTCTGAAAGATTTGTTCTTTTTTTATCTCTAATTTTTAAAAAATTTTCTTTAAATTTTTCTCTTCAAAAAATACTAATTAAATCTAAAATATTTTTCCAATTTCAATATTGTAAAAATCTTTCTTCTATAGCTATATCATCTAATTTATCTAAATTAGAAATATCCCAAAATAATTCTTTATTTTCTTTTAAAATTTTTTTAATAGTCATAATTTTTATTTTTAAAAAATTAATTTTTCAAATTTTTCCTTAAAAATTCTTTTTATTCAAATTATTATAAATATCCATATTATCATCTTTTGCTAGTTTATTCAAAATTTCTTTTTCACATTTCAAACATTTATGTTTTATCATAAATCATTTATTTTTTTTAAAATCTATTCAAATAGCTTCCATAAGTCAAAAACATTTTGAAAGTCTATCTCAAGGAAAATTTTCATCTAAATGCTTAGAAAAAAGACAATTTGGACAATGGTTTCTAACTCATCATAAATCATCTTTTTTTACAGAAAAATTACATTTTTCACATTTAAAATTTTCATTTATCATTATAAAATTTCACATATTTTTTTTATTTTTCTTCTAAAATTAAATCATTTAATGGAGAATAAAAATTCAAATTTTCTTTTCAAATTTTTCCTATTATATATTCCAAAACTTCTTCTTTTTTTATTTCTTCTTGATTTCATTCAATCATATCTCTTACTTGAAAAACTCAGTTTTTAGCTTCCATAATTCCAACAATAACTACATATTTTGCTTCAATTCTATTTGCTTTTTTCATTTGAACTCATAAACTAGGACTTCATAAAGATAAAGCTGTATTTATTCAAGAATCTCTAGCTTTTAAACTCAAAGGTAAAACTATTTTTTTAGCTTCATCTCAAAGAGCTATAAAGTATAAATCAATTTTGTCTTTATTTTTTAATTTTACTCATTTATCTATCATAGCTTCCATAATTCTTTCAGCTCATAATCACATTCAAACAGCTGGAATTTCATCTTTATGTCAAATAGCTTGAGATAATAAATTATATCTTCAACCTCCTCATAGAGAATTTTGACTTCTACCAGAATCATCAACAAATTCCCAAACAGTGTGAGTATAATAATCAAGTCATCTTACAAGTGTGTGGTCTTCTGTATAAGGAACTCAAAAAATTTCTAAATATTCTTTTACTTTATCATAATGAGCTTTTGAATCTTTTTTCAAAGAATCTACTATTTTTGGAGCTTGTTTTGCTAAAATAATTTCATCTTCTATTTTTGTATCTAAAACTCTCAAAGGATTAATTTCTAATTTAGAAAGAGCATCTTCACTTAATAAAGACTTTTTAGTTTCATAATAATCTCTAAGTTTTTCCAAATATTTTATTCTATCTTTTGGAGTTCAAATAGAATTTATCTTCACCTTAAAATCCCCTTTTAATCAAATAAGATTAAAAGTTTTATAGGCTATATAAATAAGTTGAGCATCTAAAATAGGATCTTTTTCTCAAATAATTTCTGCTCAGATTTGATGATGTTGTCTATATCTACCTTTTTGAGGTCTATCATATCTAAAATGAGGCTCAAAATAATACAAAGAAACAGGTTGTGTTAATGATTGCATATCATTTTCAATGTATGCTCTCATAACTCAAGCTGTTGTTTCAGGTTTCAAAACTAATTCTCTTCATTTTTTATCAACCAAATTATACATTTCTTTATCTATCACATCAGTTCAAGCTCAAAGAGCTCTTTCAAAAAGTTCTTTTTCTTCTAAAATAGGAGTAGAAATTCTTCTAAAACCATTTTTTCTGAATTCATGTCTAAAAACTTTTTTTATAAAAGTGAAATACTTGTGTTGTTCTGGTAATAAATCTTGCATTCATCTAACCTTTTTTGGTATTTCCATTTTTTGTTTTTTTAAATAATAAATCACTTTATAGTATAATTATTTTTTAACAAATTGCAAATTATTTCAAAAAAATAAAAAAACTAAAAATCTAATTAAAGCTAAAATAATTATTTTTCATAAACTTCAACTCAAAAATTAATAATTTTTCAAACTTTCTTTAACTTTTCCTTTACACAAGCAAATCAAAATACAATTCATCATTAGTTACATCTTTGTATTTAAATCCTAAATTTTGCATATTTTTTTCTATTCTTTCCCAATTTTTTTTGTCTTTAGTTTTTATTCAAATAAAAACTGGGGCTGTATTTTTTGCAGATTTTTTCAAATATTCAAATCTTTCTATATCATCTCATTCTCATAAAACACTCAAAAAATCCTTTAAAGCTCAAGGTCTTTGAGGAAAAGAAAGTAAAAAATATTTTTTTAATCATTCATATTTCATACTTCTTTCTTTTATTTCTGGCAATCTTTCAAAATCAAAATTACTTCATGAAATTACAATAACAACTTTTTTTCAAATAATTCTATCTTTCAAATCTTTCAAAGCATCTGTAGTTAAAGCTCAAGCAGGTTCAACAACAATTCCATCTTCTCTTAAAAATTCTAAAATAGTTGAACAAATTCTATTTTCTGGACAATCAATTATTTCAAGATTTTCCTGCTTACAAATTTCAAAAGTTTTTTCTCATTCTTTTTTTACAGCAGCTCAATCGACAAAAACATTTATATTTTCAAGTTCTATATTTTTTCAATTTTTTAAACTATCTTTCATAGCTTTTGCTCAAGTTGGTTCTACTCAAATAATTTTAGTTTTTGGAGATAAAATATTTTTTGCTAAAATTTGTCCAGAAATAAATCCTCCTCATCAAATAGGTGCAATTAAAAAATCAGGAGAAATTTTTTCAAAAATTTCTAAAGACACAGTTGCTTGTCATTCAATAACTTTGTAATCATCAAAAGGATGAATAAAACTTAATTTATTTTTTTCTTGAAATAAAAAAGCTTCTTTCAGAGCATCATCAAAAGTATCTCAAATCAAAATAACTTCAACAAATTCTCCTCAAAATTGTTTAGTTTTATAAACTTTTTGTTCAGGAGTTGTTATAGGCATAAAAATAGTTCATTTTATTTTCAAATATTTACAAGTTATAGCAACTCATTGAGCATGATTTCAAGCTGAAGCACAAACTACTCAAGATTTTTTTTCTTCCAAATTCAAAGAATTTATTTTATTAAAAGCTCATCTAACTTTATAACTTCTAACAGCTTGTAAATCTTCCCTTTTTATATAAATTTCTGCATCATATTTTTTAGATAATCTTTTTGAAAATAAAAGTGGAGTATTTTCTATAAAATCTCAAAAATCTTGCTTTGCTTTTTTTATACTTTCTAAATTTATATTATTCATTTTTTATTTTTTTAATTATTAAATATTTTTTTATTTTTTTCCAAAACATACTTAAGTTTACACAAATATTTTTTTTTTCAATTTTTTTTTGCTTTTTTTATAAAAAAACATATAATAGTTTTAATGATTTTACTGGTGTATTTTTCTGGTTTAATTATTTTTTAATTTATTTATATAAAAAATACCTTATGTCTACTGATAAAAAAACAATTATCAAAAAGTTTGCTAAGAAAAAATGAGATACTGGTTCTGCTGAAGTTCAAATTGCTATCTTTACTGATAGAATTGAAAATTTAAAAGAACATTTAAAAACTCATGCAAAAGATAATCACTCAAGAAGATGAATATTACTTTTGGTTGCAAAAAGAAGAAAAATGTTGAATTACTTAAAGAAAAAAGATATTGAATCTTATCAAAATGTATTAAAAGAATTAGAATTAAGAAAATAAAAAACAGAAAAATTTCTGTTTTTTTTATTAAAAAAATTACTCTTCATCTAACCCCCTTCCCTTAGATTTAAGGGAAGGGCTGGGGATGGGATAATTAATAAATTAATAATTAAAAACTAACAAAAAAAATATGGAACTTTTTTTACACTTAGGAACTAATTTAGAATATTTTGATCTTTTAAATAAGTGAAAAATTTTATCTCAATGAAAAAAAGATAGAGAACTTGCTTCTTTTTTTATGGAAAATTTTCCTTGAGAATTAGCTACAAATATTTCCCCACAATATGAGGTAAATTTTATGGCAATAAGAGAAATTAAAAAGAAATTTTGAGGAGAATGTTTTAATAAAATTAGCTGAATTTATTATTGAAGTGATAATTGTGAATTTTTAATTCCATATAAACATGAAATAGAAAAAGCATATAAAAAATTTGTAGAATTTAATAAAAATTATCCTCCACATTGTATTAGAACTTTTACAGTTGTTACACCTTATGTTTGAGATGCAATGCTTGAAAAATTGGAAGAAACTTTGGAATATTTGAATGAATTAAAAATAAAAAATTCTATAGAAATTGTTGTAAATGATTTTTGAGTTTTAAGACTTTTGAATAAAAAATATACTAATTTAAAACCTGTTTTTTGAAGATTAATTCACAAACTTTTAAAAACTCCTTTAATTGATACTTATGGTTATGAAGCTCATCCTGCTTGAGAATTGATAAAAAATAAATCTGAACAAGAAAAATTGAAACTAAGAAGTGAAATTGTTAAATGGCAATTAAAATTTTATAGTTCTTCTGAAGCTAATTTGGATAGTTACAAAAATTTTTTGGAAAAATATAATGTAAAAAGAGTTGCTTTGGATTTTATGGAAAAAAGAGAAAATTTGTATAATTCCCCTCTCCCAACTTCTCCTGATAAGAAAAATCCAGCTATAGACCTATATTATCCTTGGGCAATAATTTTTACTTGAAGACTTTGTGATACTTCTGCCATAGAAAATCCTTCAAAATGAATGTATGCAACTGATGAGCTTTGTCCTAGAACTTGCAACAGATATGATGTTTCTTACAAAATAAAAACTGTTTGATACAATATGATTCAAAGATGAAATGCTTGATATAGAAGTGAATTAAATTTGGATTTTTTATCTCAAGATTTCATAAAAAATAAAGAAAACAGACTTATTTTTGCCCCTTTTATTACAGTTTAAAAAAAGTAAAATATTTTTATATATTTTACTTTTTTTGTAGTATGGAGGAATTATTATCTTCTTCTTTTTTTAGATCTAGTTTTTCTTTTTTTAGGAGTAGATTTTTTTGCTTGATTTTTAGAATTAGCAATTTGTTTTTTAGTTTCTTCTCTTTTTGTATTTCTTGCAGTTGTTTCTTTTGTGGCTTCTTTTTTAGTTTCAGCTAAAGAATTTTTATTAAAAGTTCTATTATTTTCAATATTATTTGGTCTTTGTGGAACTTGTGCTGAATTTCATCAAAATAATTTATTTGCAATAATTCAACCAAGCAAAGCTCATCAAGCTGCTGCTAAAAAAGATCACATCCATTCAGATTCTCATCAATTTTCCAATTTTGCTGTTTCTTCTTCTATTTTCTTTTCTAATTCAGAAGGAGTCATTTTTTCAAAAAATTCATTTGATTTTTCAGAATAGTTAAAAATAGAATTTGTTAATAATTCTTTATTTTCAGAACAAATTTTATATTTTTCTACAATATTATCAAAACTTTTTTGTTCAGAACAATTTTTGCTAGCAGTGATAGAATCACTACAAACAAAAATTAAATCACTATTTTTACTACAAAGTAATTGTTTACAAGAGCTATCTTTATTTTTACAAGTTTGGACATAAAGTGTTTTTACATCAGGAGAAGGATCAACTGGAACTTCTACAGTAGTTTCATTATTTGTTCAACAAGAAGCTAAAAATAATAAACTTGCTAATATAATTATTTTTTTCATTTTAATTTTTTTTTATAAAATATTTTTGCTTAAAACTTTTTTTTAAGCAAAAAAGATTTTATTTATTTTTTTTAAAATTTCAAAAGAAAATTTTAGTTTTTTTAGTTTTAAAAAAACACTATTAACTTTTTATAATTTTCTAAATTCTTTTTTTATGATTTTATTTTTTCTTTTAACTAAAATTCATAAAATAAGTGAAATAATAAAATTTATACAAAAAAGTATTATAATTCAATAAAATATTAATATAAGTCATCAATGCCCTCCTCCAGAATCTCAAATAAAAAGTAATAAAATTTGTTTTACTTATTCTAATAATATTTATATAAAAAAACATAAATAAATATTAAATATCATACTAAAAAAATACTAGTAAATAAAAAATTTTTGACAAAAAAAAATTTTGCATTTAATATTAAAAAATATATAATAATATTATTAAATTTTAAAATAAAAAAATATGTGAATGTATTGAGTTAATCTATTTGAAAATGATGAATTTTTAGATTATTTTGATGATTTAAAAAATGAATGAAATAATTTTAAAGCTTTTTTATTTGATTCAATCAGCCATTTTGAAGAAGAGAAATATAAGGAAGATTTGGAATTTTTAAACATTTTTATTGCATTGGAAATTTTTGCTTGAAAAAAAGGTTATTTTTCAAAAGATATTTCTTTAGAATTGAAAAATTGGATTAAAAAAAATGATTTTCTTGTTTGTAAAAAATATATTGAGATTTGATTAAAAGCTATTAACTTTTTTAAAAAAAATAAAAATATTGAGTTAAAAGAATTATTAAAAGAATCTTGAGAATATAAAACTTTTTTAAAAAATATAGATGATTTAGAAAAAAGATTAAAATTAATTTCTACAGATAAAGAATGTTCTATAAAAATAGCAATATGAACTAAATCTCCACCAAAAGTGGCAGCAATTGAAGAAGCTATTGAAAGATGTATATATTTTAAAGAAAAAAATATTGAAATTATTTCATTAAAAGTTGAATCTTGAATTTCTGATATGCCTATTACAATAGAGGAAAATATGGATTGAGCTAAAAATAGAGCTAAAAATAGAGCTAAAAATTGTAAAAAAGAAATTGATGCAGATTTTTATGTTTGAATGGAATGATGAGTAAATATTTTCCTTGAAAAAGCATATTTATTTTGAGTTGTTTATATTTTAGATAAAAACTGAAAATGACATTTTGGTATGTCAAATATGATGGAAGTTCCAGAATTTTTTAGACAAAAAATTTATGATGAAGGACAAGAACTTTGACCAGTTTTAAGTGAAGTTACAAAAGAAGAAAATGCTTCTAAAAAATGATGAGCTTTTTGACATTGGAGTGATGATATGCTAACAAGAAAAGATCAATTTATCTTAGCTTTTTTAAGCTGAATAGTTCCATTTTTTAATAAATATTATAAATAATAATCTTTAACAAAAATTAAATAAAAAAATATGTTACAAACAACACTTTGAGTAATGATAAAAGATGATAAAATTTTTCTTTGAGAAAAAAAGAAAGGTTTTGCTTTAGGAGTTTTAAATTGAGTTTGATGAAAACAAGAATGAAATGAAAGCATTGAAGAATGTATGATTAGGGAAGCTAAAGAAGAAATTTGAATTGATATTTTAAAACAGGAAAAAGTTTGAATAATGCATTTTTATTTTGAAAAAAAACCTGAATGGAATTTAGATTTGAACTTATTTAAAATAGATTCTTGGAACTGAGAAATAATTGAAACAGAAGAAATAAGACCTTTTTGGTCCCCTCTTGATAAAATTCCATATGAAAGAATGTGGGCTGATGATATTTATTGGTTACCTAGAATTCTTGATTGAGAAACAAATATTGAATATAATTTTTGGTTTGATACTGATAATTGAAAAATTTTAAAATATGAAAAAATAAAATAAATAATCAAACAATTTTTTCTTTTTCTTTAGGATTTGATTCTGCTAATAATAAAGCTATAATAAAACTTAAACCAAGTATTTACAAAGCTTTTTACAAGTTCTAAAATATCTTTATTTTTTATCTTTTCAGAATTTTTTGGTAAAATTTTTTTCACATCTTCTACAGCTTGTAAAAACTTTTCATAATTTTGTTGTAATCTATTTTTGTTTATAGTAAATCCCCCCATTATATGTTCTTTTAGAGTTTTTGTTGCCCAAATAGTTTCATTTTTACTATCTTCCTTCAAAATAATTTCTCAATTTTTTCCTTGATAAATTAATAATTCTTTGTTTGTCATAATTTTTTGATTATCATATATTTTACATAGTTTTATTATATGATTTTTATGTGATTTGTGAAATTTTTTTTTGAACTTTTTCAAATATTTTTTTCTTTAAAATATTATTCAACAGTCATTAAAGTAATTCATTCCAATACTTTTTCAAATCATAAAGATTCTGCCAATTTAATTGAAGCTATATTATTATGTTTTACTCTATATTGTGGGATAAGTCCTTTTTCTAAAATATCTAAAACTAAAGTATTTACTAATTCTTTTCAATATCAATTTTTAACATATTTAGAATGAGTTAAAATTCAAATATGAGAAATTCCAGTATCTATATCAATAGAATAATTTCATAAAGAAACTAATTTTTTTTCAATAAATAATCAAAAGAAAATATGTGTTTTATCATCAAAATCCATATCAACACTATTTTGTTCTTCCTTAGTGCAAGATTCTATATATTCATTAAAAATACTTTTATCTATAATTCATTTTAATTGTCTTACATTTATATTTTTTGGAATAAGTTTGTTTGTATTATATAAATAATAAAAAATAACTGGTCAAAATTTTTGTACTTTTTTATTTTCTATTGATTCAAACTTAATTAATAATTTTTCAATATTATATTTATTAGAATTTAAATATTTAGATAAAATATTAAAATATTTTTTAGGCACAGATATAATATTTCAATTATTATAAAAAGACAAAATATTAATTTGATTTTCTGGTAAATCAGATTTTCTATTATGTATAATTGTTAAATTATTTCAACTAACAGGGATTTCTTTAAAATTTAAAAAATTATTCCAAAAATTAAAAATAACTTTATTTACTTTATTTTTATCAATTTTTTTATTCATATCTTTTCTTTAAAGATTAAAATTAGAATACTTTTTCTGGAAAGTTATTTGCTGATTATTTAGAGTTATTTGTGGTATTAAGTTTTTTAAATAATAAAATCTTTAGGAATTTTATTTTCAATTAAATCAAAATCATTCTTTTCTAAATGAGCAATTCAAGCTCATCAAGTAAAAAGCATATATTGATAAAAATAATTTTTTGATTTATAAATTCAAAATCTTTTAATATTATAATCAATTCTTAAAAAAATTGCCTGCTTTTTTACTATTAATGGTAGTTGATTAGATAATTCTACATTATTTAAATTAATAAAATCATTAGGAATATTTAATGTAAAGTTTACATTATAATTAAATATATTACCTTCATTGATTAAATTAACTATTTCATCATTATTTATTAATTCGAAACTTGCATTTCTATTAATATTTATTGTTCAAATTTTTATATTTTCAATTTTAATGTCCTCATTTCAAATATTTTTAAACAAAAATAATATATTAAACAATAAATTATTTTCATTTCTATTTGATGATATTTTAATATCATTTAATGTTATTTTTCATTGGTTAGATACCCATGTGAAATATAATGTAATTATAGATAGCAGAAAACTAAAAGCTGCAAATATAATTGAAAAGATACTTAATAAATTATTTTCCATATTTTATTTCTTAATAATTAAACTACTCCCCCAAAACTTCCTCCCAAAACTCCAAACTATTTATCTTCTCTTAACTATCATATCCAAAAACAAAAAAATCTGAAAAATAAATTTGCTTTTTTTGTAATTTTGATATATAATAAGTTTACTTTTGGGGATTTCCCACCGATTCCAGTGGAAACACTGGATGATAATAATTATAGATTTAAGAGATTCTTGAGTCTATTTTTTATTTCTAAAAAATCTTTTTCATCCATTTCTCAAATCCTTCTTTGAAATCTACCAATATCAAACATTCTTATTTGATATAATAAAGCTGTAAAATCTTCTCAATGTTGTGTATATTGTGCAAACCAAGTTCAGATTTTTATTTTTGTACTTAATGGAATTCAAATAAAAGTGTTTGATGATAATTTCTTCAAAACTAAAATTGGTCTTCTGAAACTTCTTCATTTTCAACAAGTTTCTTGCCTAGAATTTATTCATACAGATAACCACCAAATCTCTCACTGATTGAAAAGTAATTTTTCATCATTACATTCTATTTCTTTTTTCAATTCATTCCATTTATCAAAATCTTTTTCCATAATTATATTTTATTAAAAATTAAACCTAACTTGTCAACAGAGGGTTTCAACCCCCTTTACTAATATTAATCCACTTTCCCCTACTACCCCAAAACTTCCTCCCAAAACTCTAAACTATTTATCTTCCCCCAACTATCTTTAACTAACTTTTTAAACTCTTCATAATCATCTTGTTCTGGACTAATTGCAACATATTTATATTCTCAATTTTTTCATTCTACAAAATCAAGAGCCAACTCAACAACATTAAATTTTGAATTAAATTCTCTATCATTTTCAGCCAAAAGTTTATAAAAAAGTAATTGCCTATAATATTTCCCTTCTTCAAAATTATCCTTTTTATTTCAATATCTATCAACTCATTTAATTTTTCCTTGAGTTTTTATAGCTCAAGTTTTATAATCAACTACAGCTACATCTTCTACAAAAAGTGCTGATTGTGTAGCCTCTTTCTCCCCTGAATGGGGAGAGAGAATTCAAGAGAGAGGGCTAGTTAGTGAATCTCAAACTTTTTCAACTTTATCAACTTTCCCAGTAATTCTAACTCCTTCAAAAACTACATCTCTACTTCTAAAATTGTATTCTACTACTAAAGGTGTTCTAGGATTTTTTGTAAAATGTTCAAAATATCAAGTTAATCATTCAATTCATTTTTTTGTTAATCTTTCTTTTTCTTCAGAAGTTAAAATTTGATAATTCAAAAGTTCTAAAAATTTTTCTGTAATCATTCAAAGTTCTATTTTTTCTCCTCTGATTTTTGCATTTGTAAATATTTCTAAAACTTTGTGATAAACATTCCCAAAAATAGTAAATTCATTTCCATTAAAAGGATACTTAAAAATAACATTTCTCAAAAATTGCTTTGGGTCTTCTAAAAATGTATTCAAATCTGTTGGGCTTAATTTATAAGTTTCTAAAAATTCTGAAATATAATTTATTTCATCTTTAGATACTTTTATCAAATTTTGTTCATTTGATAATAAAGTATTTTTTATAGATTTTTTTATTTCATTTTCTGAAAATGAATTTTCTAATACTGTTGAT
Source organism: Candidatus Altimarinota bacterium (assembly GCA_027066455.1). Lineage (GTDB taxonomy): Bacteria > Patescibacteriota > Gracilibacteria > BD1-5 > UBA6164 > JAMONT01. Next base: position 35,484 of record JAMONT010000015.1, on the reverse strand, counting down.
GTTAATCCTGTTTCTAAAATAAAAGAACTGTCAATATAAGGTTTATTTTCCTTTCAAGCTGGTCTTGTAAAAATAAGTTCTTTTTTTGCTCTCGTCATTGCTACAAAAAATAATCTTCTATCTTCTTGTGTTTGAGTTTCTTTTTCAATATCTTTTAATTCTTTTTCTGATAATCAAGCAAATTGTAATCATTCTCAAACTATATGTAATGGTAATTTTAATTTATCTACAATTCTTTTTCCTTCCCAATTTCAAGCAAAAACTCAAGGAATATAAACATAATCATATTCCAATCATTTACTAGAATGAGCTGTTAAAATTTCTATATTTGATTTTGTTTTTTTCAAAATTTGTCTAGGAATTGCAATATTATATTTATGATGCAAATCAAATTTATTCAATAATTCTTTCAAAGTTAATTCAGAATTTCTTTCATTAAAACTTTTTATTTTATTAAACAAACTAAAAACATCTTCCAAATCAGAAAAATTTCAATGCACTTCAATATATTCAACTAATCAAATTTTATCTAATAATTTTTGAAATAATCTTGAAATTCAATAAAGACCTAGATTAGAATTTAATTCTAAAATCAAATCTCTAAAATCTATAATTTTCTCAAAACTTTTATATTTTTCTTCTTGTTCTAATTCTAAAATTGCTTGAAATCCCTCACCCCCAGCCCCTCTCCCTTGGGGGAGATGGGAGTTTTTTTGTTCTTGTCCCCTCTCCTCTCAAAGGAGAGGGTTAGGGTGAGGGTTAGAATAAGAGCTTAATTCTCTTTTCACCAACTCCCACAAACTATATTTAAATCAACTTTTTGAATAATTTTTTTTATATAATTCTCTAGCTAAAGTTATCACATCAATGTTTTCAACATCAATAATTTCTGTCCTTAAAATATCAAGTAATTTTTCATCACTAGAGTTTGGATTTTCAATTATGCTCAAAAAATTTAAAATAAAATTTACAAATTTATTTTTCAAAATATTTGTTTTTAATTTACTTTCAACCTCAATTCATTCCAACTGCATAAATTTTGTCCAACTTTCAACCTCTTTATTGCTTCTACAAATTATTGCAAAAGTTTCTTCATTTTGTTTTGCAGCCTCTTTCTCCCCATCAGGGAGAGAGAATTCAAGAGAGAGGGCTTTTTTTTCTAAGTTCCCTTTCTCCCTTGGGGGAAAAGGGCTAGGGATAGGGGGATTTTTCTTTTTCATCTCCTCCAAAACAAATAATTTTTCTAATTGTTCATCTTGTAAAATATAATATTTATTTTTATTTAAATTTTTATAAATACTTTGAGCTATTAATTTTTTATCTAAAAAATCTAATTTATTAATAAGTCTTTGAGAATTATTTTCAATTAAATTCATTGATAAATCCAAAATAGATTGAGAACTTCTATAATTATTTTCCAAAACTATAAATTTTGTATCAGGATAAGTATTAGAAAAATCCAACATATTTTCTATATTTGCACCTTGAAATCTATAAATTGACTGGTCATCATCTCAAACCACCATAATATTTTTTTCATCAGAAACACTCAAAATTAAATTCATAATTTCATTTTGTGGATTATTCGTATCTTGATATTCATCCAACATTAAAAATTGATATTTTTCTGCAATTAAATATTTCAAATCTTCATCTTTTTTAAATTTATCAACAACAAAATTAATCATATCAGAAAAATCATACAAACTATTTTTATTCAAAAATTCTTGATATAATCAGTAAATATAATTTAATTCTTCCAATTTTTTTATATGTTTATTATAAATTTCTGAATCTTTTTTTGTCCTTTTTTCCAAATCCCTAATTCTCTTATTACTTTTTAATTCTTCCAATTTTTCATCATAATTTTTTCTCAAATCAAAAATAATTTTTTCAAATTTTTTCATATTAATTCATTCTGCTTTCAATTTTCAAATTCTATCTTTAATATCTCTCAAATACATATATCTATCATAAGGAGAAAATAAATATTCTATATTATTATTTTTAATATTTTCATCTATTATATCAGTCAAAACTTCCAAAGTTTCTATATCAGAAATATTATTTAATGCTTTATATTCTGCAAATTTTTCAGGAAAACTAGTAATTATATCTTGAGAAAAAGAGTGAATTGTAGACACTTTTACTTTATAAGCTTCAGTTCAAATAAAACTAACTAATCTTTTTTTTATTGCAATTACTCAGGCTTCTGTAAAAGTTGTAATCAAAATATTTTCAGGATTTATTCCAGTTTTCAAAATTATATTAGCTGTTCTAAGAGCAATAATTTGAGTTTTTCCTGTTCAAGGTCCAGCCACAACCATAATTTGTCAATAAATTTGCTCAACAATTTCTTTTTGAGCTTTATTTAACATTTGATAATTTTTTTCTAAAAAGTCTTGTTTAATAATATTTTTCATAAATTTTATAAATAAAAAAACATAAAATAATTTTTTTTTATTTTATGTTTTTTTTATCAAATGTAAAATGTTTTATTTTTCTTTTGAAATATTTTTTAATCAAATAAATCAGCTTCTATATTTATTTCTTCCATTAATTTTTTAGTTTTTTCTCTTCAATCATAAACTATTTCAGAATCTAATTCCAAATACTCTTTATCAATTTTTCCTGGATATTCAAATTGATTCAAAACATATTTTATAGCATTAATTCTAGCTTTTTTCTTATTATCACTATTTATAAGAGTCCAAGGAGTTTCTTTTTTATGAGTTGCAGAAAAATTTTTATATTCAGCTAAAGTATATTTTTCCCATAATTGTTGAGAAAATTGGTCAATTGGAGAAAGTTTGTATTGTTTCAAAGGATTTCTTTTCCTATCATCAAATCTTTTTGCTTGTTCTTCTTTTCAAACAGAAAAATAAAATTTTACTAATTTAACTCAAGAATCAACTAACATTTTTTCAAATTTTGGAACATCTTCTAAAAATTGTTCATATTCTCATTTTGTACAAAATCCCATAACAGGTTCAACTCCAGCTCTATTATACCAACTTCTATCAAAAAATTTTATTTCTCAAGCACTAGGCAAATGATTTACATATCTTTGAAAATACCATTGAGATTTTTCCATTTCTGTTGGTTTATTTAATGCAACTATTTTTGCTCATCTAGGATTTAAATATTCTGTAAATCTTTTTATAGTTCCTCATTTTCCAGCAGCATCTCTTCCTTCAAAAATAATAAGTAATTTTTCTCAACTATTTTTTATATGTTTTTGAAGTTTTAAAAGTTCTAATTGTAATTTAATTAATTGTTTTTCATAATTTATTTTAGATTTTTTTGTACAAGTTTGTCTATATTTTTTTCTCTCTTGAGATGGTATTCAGCTACATTTTCTATATTGTTTTTCAACTTTTTCAAGAACATCAATAATAGGTTCATCACTTTTTTCACTTATAAGTACATATTTTTCTTCTTTATTTTCTATATATTCATTAACTTCTTCTAAGAAAATTTTTATATTTTTTAATTCTCTTTTAGTTTTTTTATCAATATGAGAATATTTTTTTCAAAGTAAATAACTAATTTTATTTCTAAGAACTTTTATATTATCAATATCTTCTTTTACTTTTAAATCTAAAAATATTTTTTCTATTTCTAATTTTAATTTAGCTAATAAAACAGAGCTTATTTTTAATTTATTATTAAAAATATCATAAAAAATACTTGGCATAATTATACATTTAAAAAATAATATATCTTTTTTTCGATAAAAGGTTTTTTGACTATCAAAGTCAATTTAATGTTTTTTTTAACACTAAGGAAAATCTGAAAAATATTTTTTTTATTTAAATATTTTTCAAACTTTTTAAATATTTTAATTATTATATCACGCTTTTTCAGAATAATAAAATATTTTCACATAAAATCTTTTTTTTATTTAAAAAATTATATTTTTCTATCTAAAATATTATATTCCCTTAATTTTAAATATAATATATTTTTTTTAGAAACTATATTTTTTTATCTAAAAATTTTATGTTTTTTTTATCTAACAAATATATTATATTATAATTTTTTTTATTTGTCAAATATCTATTGACTTTTTTTATTATTATTTTATAAAAAAATATATTATTAATTATTTTTAGCTTATTTAAAGGATTTTTTTAAATATCTTTTTTTATAAAATTTTAATTATATTTTTTAATTTTTTATAATAATTATCCCATCTCTGAATCTCTTCCCTTAAGTCTAAGGGAAGAGGGCTACATTTTTTAGTTTACTTTTTTTGTTATTTTTTATTATTTTTTCTTCCTTATCTTGTAGCCCCTTTCTCCACGTAAGGGGAGAGAGGATTCAGGTGAGAGGGATTCTAAAGAAAAAACTCTACAATTTTTATAGTAAAAAAGATTTGCTTTTTATAGTAAAAACTATATTATATTTATAAGTTAGTTATCTTTATTTTATAAGCATAATTAGAATGTTAGATTTTAACAAAATAGTTAAAAAGTTGTTAACAAAATGTTGAAAAATATTAAACAAAGATGATATTTTTGAGTTAGTAGATCCAGAAAGAAAAAAAATTTATGAGACAAAAGTTAGTAAAATAATTTATAAGTTAAAAAATGAAAAAAAAATTATTTCTATAAGAAACTGAATTTATATAGTTCCCTTTTTGGAAGATTTAAAATTAAATGAAATTGATTTGATTGAAAAATATTATTTCAAAGTTTTAAAAAAATTTATTTCTTTTGAATGTAAAAATAATTATTTTATTTCAGGAAAAAAATCTTTAGAGTTTCATATGAAGGATTTTTCTATTCCAGAAAAAATTTTTGTTATAAATAGAAATTTAGAAAAAAAAATAAAAATTCAAAACTATGAAATTATTTTTAAAAAAATTTCTTGACTTGTAAGATGAAAAAAAACAAATTTATATGCCAAACTATCAAAACACACAAAAACAATTAAAATAGAAGAAATAAATTTAAAAATTTCAAATTTGGAATTATCAATACTAGAAACAAGCTTAATTTCTAATTTAGAAGAATGACTTGAAATTTATTTATTAAATAAAACTTTAAAAAAATATTCAAAAATATTTGATAAAAAAGTTTTTGAAGAAATTGGAGAATATAAATATATTATGAGTTTTAATAGATTAAAAGAGCTTTCTAGAAATATTAACCCTGAACTTTCAAAATTTTTTCTAGAAATAATTAAAAAAAATTGATGATTATTTATTTGAGAATGATTAAGAGGAATTTAAAAAATTTTCTAGAAATCATAATATTTTTTTACTTGCTATAAACTTTTTCAAAAAAAAGTTTGACTTTTAAAAATTTTTAAGTTAAATACTCTAACTTTATATTTTAATTATAAATAAATATGCAAATTAAAACACAACCAGAACAATTAAATTCAGGTTTTATTCCAAAAAATTTAAATGATGAAATAAAATTATCACAAAATTTTCCAAAAGAAATAACAAATATTGTTGAAATGTTTAATAATCCTGAACAATATCTAGAAACACTAGGAAAAACATTTGATTGAGATAAAAAAGATGATGAAATACATGAACCTGGTAAACCTGTAGAAGGTGATGAAACATGCAAATGAAGATTTATGAGATACTAATAGTTATGAAGATGAAAGAGATCCATTAGAAGAAACAGATTTTATAGAAGGTGGACTTTCAGAAGAACAAGAAAATAATGAAGAGATAAAAAATGATAATTAAAAAAAGTTTAGAAAAATATTTTTCTAAACTTTTTTTATTTTACACTTTCCACTTTTTTTATTTTTTTACTTTAATTCTATTTCTTTTTTCAAACCATTTATTTATAAAATAATAAATTCATCAAACTAAAACTATAAAACTAATTCATCAAATAAGCATTGCAATTTTGTATTCCTCCATTACATCTGCATTTTCAGCAAAAATATATCAAATCAAAATTAAAATTAAATTCCACATTCAAGCTCAAAGTCAAGTATAAAAGAAAAATTTTGCAAAATTCATTTTAAAAACTCAGGCAGGAAGTGAAATAAGTTGTCTAATTACTGTAATAAATCTTGCTAAAAAAGTAGTTATACTTCAATGTTTGAAAAAATATTTTTCAGATCTATCATAATGTTTTTCTTTTATAAGAAAATATTTTCCATATTTTGCTATTAATTTTTTTACTTTTTTTCAACCTAAATAATAACCTATCATATAATTTATAGTTGCTCAAACTAAAGCTCAGAAAGTTCAAATAATCAAAACCAGAGAAAAGTCCATAACTCATTTAGAAACTGCTATTCAAGCTGGAATCATAGCTACTTCTGAAGGAAAAGGAAAAAAACTAGATTCCAAAACCATCATAATAAAAATTCACACATACCCCATAGCTTCTGCAAAAGAAACTATATAATTTATCATTTCATGTAACATTTTTTTTATTTTTTAAATACTAAATTTTTTTTATTTTTATATTTTTTTATCCCAAAATTTTCTTTAAATCTTTTTTAAAATTTTTAAAATAAAAAGTATGAGAAGCTACTCAGTAAGTTAAAAAATAACTATCTTTCACTTCATCATTCACATATAAAATGATTTTTTTATTCATAGCATAAGCCATTGCTAATTCCATAAGTTGTCATTCTGATGGTTTTTTATGATTTATAAAACAAAAAAATAAATCTGATTTTTCTATTTCTGATTTAAAAATTTCTACTAACTCTGTAGCTGGTTTTTCAGAATCAGCATCTAAAAAATAAATAAAAGTTTTATTTCAAAGTTTTTCTATTTCTTCTCTTAAAAAAGTTAAACTTTTTTCTAATTCCTTTTCAGGAACTCATGATTGTTTATAAGACACATATATTTTCATATTTTTATATTTATTAAACAAAATAACTAGTTAAATATATTTCTTTTAAGGAAAAAAGCAAAATTTTTTTGCACAAAATTATAAAAAGTAAAAAAAATATTTTTTAAAAAATATTTTTTTTACTTTTTCCTTAATTATTACTTGGTTTTAAATAATATTTTGTTCAAGGTATAGATTTTTGTCAAACATAAAATGGTTTATCATAATAAATACTTCCCTGCCTTACTGGCTTTGGTTCTTCTTTTGCTTGAACTATAAGTTTTTGTTCTACTTTTTTTGTATCCAAAACTTTTTTTACAATAATAGCTTTTTTTTCTATTTTCTTTACATTTTTTTTCCCTGTTTTTTTTACAGCCAAAACTTTTATTGTTTTTGGATTTAGATAATATTTAGTTTTATAAACTGGTTTTTGTCAAACATAAAATGGTTTATCATAAAACCTACTTCATTCTCTTATTGGTTTTGGTTTTTCTAATTTTGCAACCAAAACTTTTTTTTCTTTTATTGTTTTTGGATTTAGATAATATTTAGTTTTATAAACTGGTTTTTGTCAAACATAAAATGGTTTATCATAAAAATTACTTCCTACTCTTATTGGTTTTGGTTTTTCTAATTTTGCAACCAAAACTTTTTTTTCTTTTATTGTTTTTGGATCTAAATAATATTTAGTTTTATAAACTGGTTTTTGTCAAACATAAAATGGTTTATCATAAAAATTACTTCCTACTCTTATTGGTTTTGGTTTTTCTAATTTTGCAACCAAAACTTTTTTTTCTACTTTTTTTATTGTTTTTGGATCTAAATAATATTTAGTTTTATAAACTGGTTTTTGTCAAACATAAAACGGTTTATCATAAAAATTACTTCCTACTCTTATTGGTTTTGGTTTTTCTAATTTTGCAACCAAAACTTTTTTTTCTACTTTTTTTATTGTTTTTGGATCTAAATAATATTTAGTTTTATAAACTGGTTTTTGTCAAACATAAAACGGTTTATCATAAAAATTACTTCCTACTCTTATTGGTTTTGGCTTTTCTAATTTTGCAACCAAAACTTTTTTTTCTTTTATTGTTTTTGGATTTAGATAATATTTAGTTTTATAAACTGGTTTTTGTCAAACATAAAACGGTTTATCATAAAAATTACTTCCTACTCTTATTAGTTTTGGTAAATTTAAATCAACTATTTTTTTTACAATTTTTTTATTATTTTTTATATTTTTAACTTCTTTTTCTTTCTTAGGTTTTTTTATTTTTTCTTCTTTTTTTTCTTGATTTAATAAAGGTTTTAAAATTAAATTATTTTTAAAATTTATTTTTTTTGCTTTTTCTTCTTTTAATTTTTTTTGTTTATTTTTTAAAACAATAAATAATTTTAATTTTTGTTTTAAAGTTAAATCTTTATTATCATTCAAAATTTCAATTTTTCCTTTTAGACCAGAAAAATTTCTATCAGTTTGTGCAAAACTAATAGAATTTGTGAATATCATTAAAAATATTACTAAAAATATTTTATTAAAATTTCTCATAAAAAATTCTATAAAAATTAAATATACTAAAATATTAGCACATTTTTTTATTAAAGTAAAATTTTTTATTATTTTTTTTAGTGTTTACAAAATATCACTATCTAATTTTTGTAATAAAGTTAATAATTTAGTTTGAGCATTACAAGCTCCTTTTGGAATTATATAATTATTTGTTAATTTTTTTAATTCTTCAAAAGTTTCATCATTTATATCAATATCATTTTCTAAATCTTTAACTAAATTATTTACTTCTATATATTCAGTATGTTCTGGTCAATGAACTTCTGAAACTTTTTGTGCAAAAAATTGCATTTCTTTTAATTCTTCTTTGTTTAACATTATTTTATATTTAAGTTTTAAAATTAATTTTTAATATATTTTTATTATACTTTTTTAATTATTTTTGCAAGAAAAAAGAACTGATTTGTTTTTTTAAAAATTTTAGTTTATCCTTACAATTTTTTAAAAATAAATAAATGTTCATGCATAATTAGTAAAAAATTATAATCTTTACTCTTTTTTACCCAAAATCAAGTTGCTTTACAATTATGTTGAACTTTAATAATATCTTCTTTTAAAGCAAAACCTATTTTCAAAAATCTTTCCATAGTTTTAAAAGCCAAAGGAATATACATTTTTTCCCTTCTAGTATCTCACATTAAAACAGCACAAAATCATCATTTTTTTAAAATCCTAAAACTTTCTTTTGCTACTTTTTCTATTTCATCACAAAATTTATCAACATCATGAATTTGTGATAAATCTCATTTTATTCAGTCTGAATATTTTATAATATCAACATAAGGTGGGTGCATTAATACAAAATCAATACTTTCTTTTTTAAGATTTTCATTTTTTTTAGTTGCATTATATTTTAAAATCTTTACTTTTGATTTACTAGAACTTTCAAAATCCAAAAAATTTTCAGTCAATTTTATTGCTTCAGGATTTATATCATAACAAAGCAAATTTCTATTTAAAAGTTTTGCTTCAATAGCTGTTGTTCCACCTCAAATCATAGGATCAAGTAAATAATCTCCTTGCTTAGAATATCTTAAAATAAGATTTCTCACAACTTCAGGAGACCAATTTCATCTATATTTTGAATTATGAGTTGTCCAGTTTCATCTTCTAGGAAAAGACCAAACAGTAGAGCATTCTTGTTCAAAATTTTCTGGTGGATTTTTTAATTTTTTAGGCATAATTTTTTAAGCTAATTTATATGATTTTGGTTCTAAAAATAATTTAAAATATTCTTTTGGATCAAGTAAGACATTATTTTTTTCTCAAATTTTTACATACATATACAACTCTACATCAGGAAAATAATCTATATGTTCATACAATAATTCTTCTAAAGGCTCTTTTGAAAAATAAACATTTTCCATTTTTTCCAAATCTTTATTTCAATTATCACTTGAAAAATACCAATCCCAATTTCTCTTTCAAGGAAAAATAAATTCATTCATATTTATTTCTTGTTCCAATTCTTCTTCATGAATTAATCAAGGCATACAATAAATTTCTTTTACTTTTATAATATTTTTAACTTTTTCAAGTTGATGATAATGTACTTTTTTTAATATCTTCATTTTTCTCTTTTAATAAAATAAAAATTTCAAGTCAGAGAAAATCAAGAATTTTTTGCAAAGTTGGGTTATCAAAATTTTTTGTCCTAATTGCTTTATAAAAATTTTGTTTAGAAATTTTTAATTCCTTATAAACATCACTTTGTTTCAAGTTTTGTTTTTTCAAAAAATCTTTTATTTGTTTCTCTAACATTTTTATTCTATTAATTTTTTAAAACAAGTCAACTAAATTGGTTTACTTTTTATTTATTTAATTTTTTGTATTTCTAAATAAAATTTATCTCTTCCAGAATAATTCCAATATCTTATATCTTGCTCAATAAATAACCATTTTGAAATTTTTAAAATTATTTCTTCTTCATTAGAATAAAAATTATCTATATTTTTACATTCATAAATTAATTTAATTTTTTCTAAAAAAGAATTTTTAAAATCTATATTTTTTATATTTTCCTGAATAATTTTTAAAATGTTATCAAAAGAAGGTGCATCTTTTAATCTAGATCATTTATTAATATTTGAATCAGGGTATAATATTAAAAAATCAAAACCATTTTTTAAATTTGCAGGTCTTCTTAAACAAATCTTTCATCAATTATTTAACTTTTCAACAATATATAAATATTTACTTACTAATTTTCAAATTCAAGTTCAAGGATTTTCTTTTAAAAATTCATTTAAAATTATTTTTCTTAAATTATTTCTATTTTCAGTACTATCATTTGAAATATTTTCTAAAAAAATTTTTCAAACTAAATTTATTTCTACCATTTTTATTTTACTAATTCAAATAAAATTCATTCCTTCAACATTTCCAAGTTATAAATATTTCCATCCATTTTATTATATGCTTCTTCAAGTGGTTTACTTGATGTATGCCAACCAAGTCAATCTGTAATCCAGAAAAAAGGAATATTTTGTTTTTGCATAAAGTCATATAATCAAGCAAATTCTCAAGCTACTGCTTTTAGTTTACTTCAACCTCAACCATAATAATTTACTTCTATCAAATACACTTGTTTTTTCTCACTATCAAAAATAGCAAAATCAAATCTTCTACTTGATTTATCAGATTTAACTTCTATTTCCCATTTTTCCTTCATAAATTTTGCTGTTGCTTGTTCTCTATATTCAAAGCCTTTTTGCTCACACAAATTTTTTACAAATTCTTCAACCAAATCTTCCATCAAATCTCCAGTTCTATTTTTTCTTGCATTACTATCAAGTCCAGTTTCAACCCCAAAAACATAATCATTCAAATTTGAAATATATTTATTTTCAAAAACTTTTTTTAATCAAGAAATTTCAAAAAATTTCAGCATTTCAATTTCTTCAAAATCTTTTTCAGGATTAAATAAATTTTTTACTTCTTTTATTTCAAAATTTTCTTTATCCAAAATTTGTTTATCAAATTTTCTAACAGCAATTAAAATAGGTAAAACTTTTCTAATTTCAGGATAAGTTTTTATTAATTCTAAAAATTTTTCTTCAATATTTTTTTCACCTAAAAGAGAATTCAGAATATTCAACTGAACTTTTATCTCAAAAGTATTTTCTTTTATTTTTTCAAAGTTTGAAAAGTAATCCCAAGAAAATATTGAGGGTTGGAGTGTGGAGATTAGGGTTTGGAAGTTTTGCATTTTTAAAAATTTATTTATAGTTAAATTAGTCCCCAGTTTATATATGTTTCCTTTGTATAATAATTAAGAGATGTACTAATTTGTTCATCATGTATTGAAAATTGATTTAATGCACTAGATATAACTATTTCTTTAAATGGTATATGAATACATTTAGCATCTCAATTATTTATTCTAATTTTTAATGATGAAGGCCAAAGATGTTCTAATTTATTTGGAGCTAAAATATAATTATCTCAAGGATAAACAATAATTATTGGTAACTTATAATTATCTACTGCTTTTTCTATTTCCCAATTTAACATTCATTTATTATATATTGAAAGGTCTGTTATTATTAATAAAAGATGTTTTGATTTTGATAATCTTTCTGAAAGTCTATTTTTTAATGTTGAAATATGACTTGTATCTCTAACTTGATAGGTTTTTTCATGACTATTATTAAATGAAAAATCTTTTCCTTTCATACTATTCCATCATTTAATCATATTAAAATATTTAATATCAGATTTTGTTGGATCAGTAGTATTATTTCAACTAAAAGCTATATATGTTCAATTTCTGTAAGTCATATTTTTATTATTAAAAAGTATTTATTTTATTTAAGGATATTTCTTTTTTATTATCTTTATGTAAAATAATCTGAATTAACTCATTTCTATCTTTAAGAATTCAAGAATATAAATATATTAAAAATAGGATATATTCTAAATTTTTTTGTTTATCTAAAGGTAATCATGATAATCAAGATCATATTAAAGATATATTTACATTTTTTCATTGAGAATATTTATAAATTCATTCTAACATTAATATGAAAAAATTTTGAAATTCAATATTTATATTATAACTATATCATCGTTTAATATAAGCTGTATTATTACTATTAAATTTACTTAATACTATTAATATAGCAACCTGTTCATTATTTAACCTTATTTTAATACTAGTTCATAATTTATATTTATTTTTTTTTCATTTTTTTCTAGAATTATTTTTTTCAATTGATTCTATATTATTTAATTCAATTTTTATTTTATTATCTAGTTCTCTAGTATCTCATAAAAAGTATTTATTTATAAATTGTCAATGGATAGTATTTTTTGAAATAATCTCATCATCAACAATTGTATCAAAATATTCATTTACAGGAATTACAATTATACCTTTTTCACTAAATAAATCTCAATATTTAATAATAACATTTAATTTATTTTTAATTTTTATATTAATATTTTTTAATGGTAATGTTCTGATTATTCAATAAATTAAACTTATTAACAGTATAATTATAAAATAATAAGTTCAATTATTTCAAATAATATTTTTAGTAAAATCTACAAAAAGTAATGTAGGAATTGTTAGTAAAATACTTATTATTCAAAGACTTTTCATAAAATCTTTCAAAAATTTAATCATAATTTATTTATTAAAAACTAATAATTTCTCACCACTATTTCCTCAACTTTCCCCCTTCCACTAGCCTTAGAATTTATCATTCTTGTGGCTTTTACAATTTTAAAATCAAAACCCTTATAAAGCTTTCTTATAAATGGTGTATTGTGATTTGAAAGCATAACTTTACATCACATCTTGTCTAACTTTCTAAAAACTTTTGCTAATTTTTTTTGCATATCTTGTCAAAATCAGGATTTGTCATAACTGGTAAAATTGGAGCTTTCAGTTAAAACATCATAAGGTGGATCAAAATAAATAAAATCTCAGGAATTTGCATTTTTTAAAACTTGCTCAAAACTTGACAGCTTTATTTTTGCTTTTGTTCTATTTAAAAGTTTTGAAGTATTTAAAATATTTTTCTTTTGTACAAAATCTGGATTTGTATATTTTCAAAATGGAACATTGAATTCTCCCGAACTATTTACTCTATATAATCAATTAAAACAAGTTCTATTTAAATATATAAATCTTCCAGCTCTTTCTATTTTTGAATATTTTTTTAATCATCATTCCTCTCTATCCCAAAATCTTAACTCTAAAAATTTTTCTTTTGAATATTCTAAACTTTCTAAAAAAGATATTAATTTTTTTGGTTTATTTTTTATTACTTTATAAAGATTTATTAATTCCTCATTTACATCAGACAGATAACTTTTTTCTTTTTGTAAATTAAAAAATACAGCTCATCATCATAAAAAAGGTTCATGATAATTATTAAATTCTGTTGGGAAAAGTTCTTGAAATTGTGCTATAAGTTGCCTTTTTCAACCTACCCATTTTATAAAAGGTTTAGCTTTTATCATTTGCAAATTTTCCTCAAAAAAAACTTCTGCTTCTTGTTGTGAAGAAAAATCCAAATGCTCTAACCAAGATCTAACAATATGAATTGTTAAACCAAATTTGGAAGAAAGAGAATTTAAAGTTAGAGTTGTCATAATTTTTTTTTAGTTTTATTCATCCTAATATACTGATTTATCAAAAATTTCAAATAAAAACTTGCTTTTTTTAGTACTTTAGGAAAAAAACAAGAAAAAAATATTGACTTTTGTTTACAAAAAAGATATAATACTTTTACTAAGTCCTTAGGGATCCACCCTTACTGAAAAGTAAGGCCAAATATAATTCACTCAGAAATGAGTGTTTTTTTATTGCATATCTTCATTACTAACAGGAAAATACAAATTTTTAATTTTTTCCATTATAGTATTATAACATTATTTATTTATTATAAAATTTCTACAATTTTATTATTACACTTATTTTGTTATATAACAGTTATTTTTTCTTCCTTTTCTAATAAATAACTTAACAAATAATAAAAAACCACTCTATTTTTTTTATTTTTAAAAATTTTCATTTTTTTACATACCTCTTCAATTGCTTTGTTAATAATTGATTTATCAGCATTAATAGCCAAACCCATAACTACTTTAGATTTCCTAATAGTATCTAATTCACTTGTATCTCAACAATCAATAAGTATTGAGTCTTTTTTAGAAATAGTTTTTAGATTATCTATAATTAAATTAACTTTATTAGTATCAATTTTTTTGATACCTACTTTATTCAAGTTTGAATAAATTTCTTTTACCATAATAATAATTTTTAAAATATAAAATCACTAGTATTTTTAGTGTAATTTAATTATATAAATTTAATATTTTATAATCAAGACTAATTTTTTAATAATTTTAAAATGTACAATTTTGTTTAAAAATAATATTTCAAAAATCAATACCAACATCAATATCATAGTATAACTTTTTCTCTCATAAAATACTACAAGAGGTTATTCTTACCTCCTTTTTAAAAATAACTTTTTTACACTTTCAAAGTAAAACTAAAAGATTTCAATGTAAAGTTACATCTTCATTTATAATAAACTCTTTATCTGAATATTTTAAAACAAAAGTATCATTATTAATACTCTTAAAAATATCATTAAATTTTTCTATATACATAATATATTGGTTATTTTATAAAATCACTAGTATTCTTAGTGTAATTTAATTATATAAGTTTAATGTTTTATAATCAAGATTAATTTTTTTTACTAAAATAAAGGCTTCTTTTCTCAATCATTTAGTATATCTTTTTCCATTTTTTTTAATTAAAAATAAACCCAATTTGTCAACAGAGAGTTTCAACCCTTTGCAATTCAACATTTTCCCCAAAAATCTCAAGGCAAAAGCCTTGAGATTTTTCTTATATTCCCCTTCTCCCTATAAGGGAGAGGGGGCTAGGGGGTGAGGGCTACCCACTACAACTAACACATTCTTTCACTTCTAAACTCATAGATCTAACATAATAAACTGTTTTTATTTTTTGTTTGTGAGCTTTTACATAATAAGAATATAACTCTGAAGGAGAAACTTTTTCTGGATTTATCATCCATTCAAAACTTATTGATTGATCAATCCATTTATATACAACAGAAACCATATCAATTACATCATTCATATCCATACTAACATATTCCTTGTAATACCAAAAAGTCTCTTCATTCAAATTTGGTGCAACGTTTACAGAAGGAGCAAATTTATTAGTTTCTACAAAATATTTTTTATAAACTGGAACAATTCAAGCTGTTGTTCAAATAACAAGAGCTGTTGAAGTATTTGGAGCTGGAGCCATATTATAAGCAAATCTTAATCATTTTTCTTTTATATCTTTTATTAACTGTGACCATTTATCTGACATTCTAGAATTTTCATTAAACCATTTTTCATCTTTTCACATCAAAATTCATTTTGACCATTCACTTCCCTCAAATAAATCATAAGCTCATCTTTCTACTGAAATTTTATTAGAAGCCTTTAGAGTTGTATAAGCATATTTTTCAAATAAAATATCTACTACTTTTCTAGCTTCAGGAGAATCATAAGCTAATTTACTTGTAGCTAAATATTCTGCTAATCACATAAAACCAAGTCAAACTGATCTATATTTCATAGCTGTAATTTTTGTTTCTTTCACAGGATAAAAATTCATTGCAATTACATTGTCTAAAATTCTCATACAAACAGGAATTACTTTTTCTATATTTTCATCACTATTTACTTTTGCAATATTTACACTTGCCAAATTACAAACAACATTATCCCCAGGTTCATATTTTATAACAATTTTTCCATCTTCTATTTCTTCTTCTATAAATTTTGAAGGACTAGTATTTTGACAAATTTCTACACAAAGTTGAGTAGAATAAATATTTCCCGCGTGCTTATTTGGATTTACAGCATTCACTGTATCTCTATAAAAAACATAAGGCATACCAGTTTCAACTGTAGATTTCATAAAAGTTTTAAAAAGATCTTTAGCTTTTATTTTTTCAGATAATTCAAATTTAGAATTTTTTTCGCATTCTAAATAAAATTTTTCAAAATCATCTCAAAAATTATCTTGCAAATTTTTTCCTGTTATATCTTTTATTTCTTTAGGATCAAACAAAGTCCAATCACCATTTTCTTCTACTCTTTTCATAAATAAATCTGGAACAGAAACAGCAGGAAAAACATCATAAGATTTTCTTCTAATATCTCCAGTTTCAGTTTGCATATCTAAAAATTCAAAAATATCTTTATGCCACATATCAAGAGTTACTGATATAGAACCCATTCTTGATCAAAGTTGATTAACTGCAACAGCTGTATCATTAATAACTTTTATCCAAGGATTAACTCCTCAAGCAACTCATTTTCTACCTCTAATTGTTCATCATTTTGACCTAATATTCCCAAGATAAACACCTATTCAACCACCAAATTTTGAAATTTGAGCCATATTTTCAATATTGTGATAAATACTTCTCAAATTATCATCTATATTAAAAACAAAACAACTTGATAATTGATGATGATTTGTTCTTGCATTTAATAAAGTTGGAGTTGGAAGAGAAATCATTCACTTAGAACAATATTTATAAATTTCTAAAGCCCTTTCTAATCTTTTTTTTCTAACTTTAGAGTCAAGTCTAAGATTCTCAGGAATTTTTACCAAATCTTCTAAATCAGCATTTTTAGAAACATAATCAGAATATTCTCATTCTAATTCTTCAAAACCTTCAGGAATAGCTAAAAATAAAGCCACAGACATATACATTTCTTGAGGTAATTCATTTATAATTCAGTTTGGATTTAATAAATATCTTTTTTTATACATCATAAGAGTTGTATAATTATAATCAAAATCTGTTTCTCTTTTTAAATTATTTCCAGCTTCCAAAATATCTTCTTCACTATAATATTTATAAAAATCTTTAAAATAAAGACCTTTTTCAATATAATCATCAAACAAAGTTTTATAATGTTTTGCTTCATATATTTTTTTAATATTCATATTTCTATTTTTTCCAGCTTGCTTATAAAGGTCAACCATAGTCAATCTTCCAGCAATAAATTGCCAAGAAGTATTTTCTACAGAAATCAAATCAATAGCAGATTTTACCATCATTTTCACAATATCAGAAGTTTTCATTCCTTCAACAATATATTTTCTAAGAGATTCTTCCAAAACATCAAATTTACATTTTCTTGCCAATCAAAAACTAATTTTTTTATAAGTATTTTTTATTTTTTCCACATCAAAAACCTCTTTTTCTCAGTTAGATTTAGTAATTTTTAAAATATTTTTTTCCAATTTTTTTTCTACTTTTTCCTTTTCTCTTTCTCTAATTTTAGACCTTTCAGATCTATATAAAATATAATGTTTTGCTATATCAAAATATCATTCAAGCATCAAATTATTTTCAACTGAATTTTGAATTTGTTCAATAGTAATAAATTCTTCTCATTTAGAATTAATTAAAAGAGCTTTTAAATCTTCAATAATTTTTTCAGTTAATTCATCAATAAAATCAAAGTTTCTTCTTCAAACAGATTCTGCAGCTTTTTCTAAAACAGATTCAATTCTAGTTTTATCAAAAGGGATTATTTCTCAATCTCTTGTTTTTATAACTTTTATTTTCATCTTTGCTTTTGTTAAATAAATAAATTTTTTTGATACAACATTTTATACTCATTTTTTCATTTATTGCTACAATTTTTTGTACAATGATGTTAAAAATATACTGAAATTGTTAAAAACTAATTTTTAAGTTAATAGACATCAAATACTTGCCAATTTTAAAAAATATTTTATAATTTTTTTAGCATTTTTTTTAGTTTTTTTAAGGTTTTAAAAAGTAGTTTTTTGTTTTAAAATAGGTACTAAAAATTAATTTTTAACGTTTTTGTTAAAAATTAAGCTAATTATTAAGGATTTTTTTCTTGAAAAAGTCTAAAAAATTATTTAATTTAGTTAAAATAATAAAAAAAATTATGATAAATTTTTATCATAATTTTTAAATATATTTTAGTAAATCTTTTGTTTTAACCCAAAAAACCTTATTTAATGTTTTATCACAATCTTCTAATTATGATATTTCCATATCTAATAATAATTCTAATTTTGGATCATAATTATGAATAAAAAAAGCAAAAATAAATTTATTATTTGTCTTTAAAAAAATCATTTCTTTTTTCCTTTGTTCAAAATGATTTTTCATTAATTATAGTTCTAAGTAATTGAAAACTTTCTTGTACTTTTAAATTTAAATATAGATTTTTTAAATGATTTTTTATATTAAAATTATTTTCTAAAAATTTATTTTTTTCTCAATCTGCAAATCATAAATCTATAATTTTCTTTTTTTTATTTTTCAAAACTATCAAAAACACTTTTATATTTATAATCACTTTGTTTTCATATAAATTCTTTTTTTGTATTTTTTTTAAAATCATAATTTTTTTTCTATATCCTTTTTATTTTTGATTTTAAATTTTTTTCTATAAATTTTCTCTCCTGTTTTTGGTTTTATAAAAAAAATCTCCTTTTGTTCTTCTTTGCTATTTATTTTTTTTCAACTATTTTTTACTTTAAAAAGAAATATTATTAGCTTTTCTTTTTCAACTATCTAAATTTCTAAAAATATTTTGTTTTATTTTAAATGAAGAAATTTTTAAATTATAAGTTTTAGAAAATCAAGCTACTCAATCATTATTTGCTAAAGCTTCTTTATAAAGACTATAAGAATTTGTTATTGAATTTAAATATTCAATTAATAAAGTTTTATAATATAATCTTTTATAATTTGAATTTATTTCTTTTACTTTTTGTAATGTATTCAAATTATATTCTTTTTCTCAAGTTAAAATAATAACATTAAATCAACTTATTTTAGTTGTAATTTCTTTTAATTTAGCTCATTTTAAAAAAGTACTATAAGTTTTTGCTGAAATAGAATAATCTTTTTTTGCAACATTATTTGTTTTTGGTTCTATAAAAGTATTTGTTTTAACTGGAATTTCCATATCATCATCTCAAAATAATTCTCATAACATTTCTGAAATACTATCTTCTTTTTTTACTATTTTTTCTTCCTTTACAACTACTTCATCCACATCAGAGAGAGAAGATGTAGGAGAAAGAGTTAAATATATTTTATCACACTTCCCATCATACCTACTTCAAGAATTGTCAATATTTTGTGGACAAACATCTATTCATCTTGCATTTCAAAATCAGTTAGATTCTACTTCTCAAATCACAAATCAAGTTAAATGATTAGTTTTAAAACACATTTTTGAATCAACAATTTTCAAATCAGAAGCATTAGAATCAAAATTCCAACTAATTAAATCTTGGCTATAAAAAACTTGTAAATTTTTAATAGACTTTTTTTCTGTAGGAATACAAATTTCTATTTTATCAGAAAAATTTAATTTTCTACTTGTAGGAATTTCAACAGCTCAAATAATTTTTTTAATTTTTTTATTTTTTAATCTTTTTTCAATTTGTTTAAATTCAATTAACTTTGGAGGATTTATTTCAATATTTTTTTGAAGTAATCTTGCTTTTTTTGGAATATGTAAAAATAATTCTTTTTGTCAAATTTTTGAAATAATTAATAAATCTCTTTGTAATTCATCTTTTATTTCTACTTTTTCTCCTGAAACAATTACTTCTTTAGTAGAAAAATTAATTTTTTTATTTAATTTTTCTTTTTTTACTAAAAATTTTTCTCTTCAAATATTTAAAGGTAATTTTTCTTTTATATTTAATTTTCAAAAATTTTTATTTAATTTTTTTTCTTTTTCTATAAGTATTTTTTTTTCTTCTTCCAGTTTTTTTTCTTCTACTAATTTTTTTTCTTCCTCTAATTTTTTCAATCTTTCTTCTTCTAATTTTCTTAATCTTTCTTTTTCTTTTTCTATTTCCTCTAAATTTAAATTAACATTTTTTAAAAGTAAATTATATTGACATAAAAAACTTTTTTGAAAAATAGGATTTTCGTTACAAATTTTTATTTCTCATAATTCTATTTTTCAAATTTCAATTTTTTTATTTCATTCTTTTACAGAAAATTTTAATTGTCAATCAAATTTTTCTAAATTTATTTTATTTTTTAAATCAAAAGTTTTATTTGTTCAATATTTATTAGAAATAATTTTTGAAGAATTTAAAATTTTTCAATTATTAGAAATTTCTAAAATTGCTGTATCAGGCAAACTTTTTCAATTTATATTTCAATAAATTGTCATAGGTTCAGCTGGAATTCAAGTTGCAATAGTTTGAATTGAAAATAAACTTAAGATTATTGTTGAAGCTATTTTTTTCATAATATTTTTTTAATAAATAAATTTTTTTAATAAGTTTTAGAACCCAAGTCTAATTTTATTGAAGAATTAAGATTTGTACTACCTGAAGTAGTTACATAGTCAATTCAATTCAATTCTAAAGCATAAGTTTTATTTACTGTAGCTTTAGATTTTATAATAAAATTTTCAAAACCACTTATATGTACAGGATTTTTAAGTTCACAATATATAAAATCTCCATTAAAAAAAGTATTACATTTTTTTGTACTAGCAGAATCTCAATCTTTATATACAAAGTAAGAATCTATCTCATTTGAATTTCATAATTCTTTTAAAGAAAATCATTTAATATAAACTGCTGTACTAGCATTTGTATTTAACTCTTTATTATATCAAGTATTTACAGAAAGTTTTATTTTTGCTTCTCAATTATTTGCTAATGTATTAATTACTGATGTAGTAATTTTAGCAGGAGTTACAAAAAATTGATATCTTGTAAAATTATCTATTTGTACAACAGAATCTAAACTGGCATCTGATTCAATTCATCTTAATTTATAAAATCAAAACTCCTTCATAGAAGCATAATAAATAGCTTTTCATACATTTTGGTATCAAATATTATTAGTTTCTATAACTAATCTAAGTTTTTGTTTTCACTTTTTTAAAATAAAACTATTTTCTACTTTCAAACTTAAAGTTCAATTTTCAACAACTATACTAGAACTTGTTCATTCAAAAATTTGAGTATCATCTAAATAAACAAAAAATTTATTTATTGTATTTTTCAAATCTTCATTAGTACTTCAATCTCAACCTAATAATTTAAAACTCAAAGCTCAAACTTCAATATCTTCATTTTGTCATTCTATTACAACATTAAAAATTTCTTGTGTTTCTCAAGCTAAAATAGAATCTTTTGAATATTCTCTTTGTGTTGTATTAATTCATATATTTCATATTTCTAAAAAATTAACTATTTTTTCTGAACTTATATTAGTTAAACTATTTTTTATATTAATTTCTATTGAACTATAATAATTTAATTTATCAGTTTTATAAACTCATTCAATTCAATATTTATTTACCCAAGCATTCATCCATCTATAAATTTTTTCATTATATATTCACATAATTCAATATGAACTTCATACAAAATATTTATCAACATATCAAGGAGCAAGTCCTGCTCATTTTGTTCAATTATAATTAACTCTATACCAACCATTTACTCAATCAGAAAAAACTGTAAAATGTGGATATTCAATTGTTCATATTGAAACTCTATAAGCCAAATTATTTGCCCATCATTGTAAAGTATTATTACTTATTGTAACATCAAAAGGTTTTCAAAATCTGTATACTGTTTCAAAAAACCAATTAAATCTTCTAGCATGAGATATATCAGTTGCAACTTTATCTAAATATTTTTTGGGATGTTTAACCACTCAATTAGAGTCAAACATAGCTTTAGGATCTGTATCTGAATTTATTTTTTTATAGTCTTTACCATATCAAGCATAAGCATAATCTATATAATCTCCCCAACCAGTTCTATCTAAGGCTAAACAATTATATTCTTCATTATTATAACTACATTCTACTTTTTCCCATTTAGGATTAACACTCAAATTCATATAATCTTGAACATATTTTTTCCACTCTATAATATTTTTAATTGTTTTTCAATTTTTATTCATATAATCATAAAATTGTAATATTGATTGAACATAAAACATATCCTTATCATCTATTCTATCTCTATTAACTTCTATTTTTATCCATTTATCAATATGATCTTCAATTATTTTTAAATCTCAATCTGATAAATTAACATTTATTCAATGTCTTTCCCCTGCAGATATAACTCTAGTTAATAAACTAAAATATTGTGAAATAGGAAGATTAACTTCTTTTCAAACATATCAATTATTATTATTTAACCATTTTCAATTTGTAAGATATTTATCTTGTAAAGGAATCAAGGCCAATTCAAGTAATTTTGCTAACATTTCTTTATTTCATTTTTCATCAGCATATATAAGTGAAGTTTGCATATGAGTTTGAAAATCATATAAAACATAAGTATCACTATATCAATTTGAATCTTTTTTTAACTTTTTAGGAATTTCTTTTTTATAATGATTATATACTTCATTAAAAGAATTCTTAATAATTTCATCTTTATCAATATTATTTTCATTACCAACTGAATTTTCTCAAATAAAATTTCATAAATTTAATTCTTGATTTATATTAGAAGTAAATTCAACACTACCATTGTCATTATCATCTGTTTCAGAAGTAGAATAAATCACACCTGTTTTTTGTAATTGTAAATTATAAGTTTTATTAATAGTTCATTTAGCTTTTATTATAAAATCTTCATAACCATCTATAGAAACTGGATTTAATAAGGTACAAATAACTCTATTATCAGAAGTAACACAATTTTTTGTACTAGCTGAATTACCATCTTTATAAATAGAATAACTATCAATTTCTTCAGAATTACCTAATTCAGTAAATACAAATTCTTTTACATTAACAACTGGTGAAGCATTAGAATTTTTTTGTTTATTATCACCTGAATCAGCAGTAACTCTTATTTTTGCTTCTCAATTAGTTGATAAAGTATTAATTATTGAAGGAATTACTATTGCTGGAACAATAGAAAAATCTTTTGAAGAAAACATTCAAGTATCTATATCTAAAAGTGTTTTTCCAGAATTTATTCCTTCTAAATTTAATAAATCTACTTTTATTATTTTTGCATTTAATACATCTCCTCAAACTTTTTGATAACCAATATTATTTGTTTTTAATTCCAATCTTAATTCTACAGTTTCTTCAGGAATTATTAAATTTGTTAAATTATCAAAACTAATAATTGTTCAAATAGTTCAATAATTTATATCAGAACTTGTACTAGTAGCAATTAATCCATCATCTAAATATAGTGAAGCTGAACTAATAGCTCTAGTTAAATCTTTATCAACTATAAATTTCACAATTTCAATATCAACATATTCATTTGTAGCTTTAACATCAACAGAAGCAACAATTTTTTCATCTCAAGCTAAAATTGTTTTTGGACTATTATTATCTTCATTAGATGAATCATACACAATATTTAATTTTCCTGAATCAACTACACTTAATTGCCTAGATGATTTTAAAGGTAAATTATTTACTTTTACTTTATTTCAATTTTCATCATTAATTGTTAAACTGACTATTTCTATTTCATAAGGAGAATTTGTTACAGCTTCAGAACTATCAGTTAAATCTACTTTTATTCTAAGAATTTCAGTTGTATTTTTTAATATATTCACATCAATTCAACTAAAAAGTCAAACATTTTTAAAACTTTTTGTTCCAGTGAAATCAGCTATAGCAAAATTTTTATTTATTTGTGAACCTGAAATTTCTTTTATTAAATTAAATCCTGAATATAAAGAAACTTTTGAAATATTAGAATTATCAACTACAGTTCAACTCATAGATTTTATTTTAAAAATAATTTCATCTAAAACAATATCAAATTTTCATTGAGCTTTAATATCTAAATTCATAAATTCAACATTTATTTCTCATCTTACAGCTTTAATATTTGATAATGGTATAGAAACTACAACAGTTTCTGATTTACAGTCTAAAGGAGAATTATTTTTATCTTCATATTGATTATTACAAATTCAATCATCTATTTTTAAACATTGCATTTCTCATCAAACCATAGAACCTCAAGCTCATTTTGGAATAACTCAAGTTAATCAATTACAACATTGTGTATTTTTTGTATAATCTGTATATTTTCATAAACTTGCACAACTATTTGTTACTTCTTTTTTATAATTAATTCTTATATCTTCCATATTAGAAATAATATTTTCTCTTCCACAAAAAGATAATCAAGTTGTAGTATCTAAAATCAAAGAATCATCTTTATAAAAATTAATATCAAAAATATCTGAATCAGCATCATCTTTTAAAATTATATGTAATTCTCAAAATAATATTCAATTTTTTATTTCTTTATTTATAACTCAATCATAGAATTTTTTATCTCAAATTTTTATATAACTTTCTTTTATTCAATTATTATAATTAAATTTTAAATTATAAACTAAAGCATTTATACTTTCATTATTTGGATATAAAGTAGAAATTAATTGAAAGGGAATAATTATTTTTTTATCAGAAGTATTTATAACTTTTTCATTATTATTCAAAATAACAGCAACAATAGGAAGTTCTTTATTTTTAAGAATTTCTCTACCTTGTGAATCTGTAATATTTTGGCTACCTGAAATAAGAGTATCATTATTTACAAAAATTGGATAAGCCAAATTTTCATACATAAAATTATTTTTAGCATCATTTTTAGATTTTATAGCAAAATTTCAATTTTTATTAACTATATCTAAGTCTTCAACATCATCAACTATAGCTTCAAAATGATTTTCTCAGCTATAAAATTTCTTTACAATTTTTATTTTTTTTGTATTTGAGTAACAAGTTGAGCTAGGATCTAATTGCCTTAATAATGTACAAAAATCACCATTATCATCTTTTGAATTTTTTACATTTTGAAAAGCTATTCCAGTTACATCTAAAATACTTGAATAAGGTAAACTGTCTCCCAATCAATTATTTATTGTAACAGCTCTACATAAATCATTTTTATATGCTGGAGCTACCATATTCCAACCAGCTTTCAATTCCCTACTGAAAAAAGCATCCTCCATTTTTGTTACTGGAGCATAATTAGCTTTTATTATTAAAGGTTTTTTTGAAAAATTTCTAACTAAATAACCTTTTAAAGGTTGAAAATCTTCTATTTTTCAAGAAGCATCTTTCCAAGTTCATCATTCTAAAGTTCTAATAGTAAAACCAGAATCTAAAGAAAAATTTATACTTTTTATTTTTTGAGCAAAACTTATTACCTGACTATCTCCAGGATTAATAAAAAAAGTTTTACTTTCTTTTCCTTTTTTTTGTTCAATTTGATTTTTAAAATCAAACATATTCAAAAGATTTTGATTTGAAGCTACAACTAGTCAAGAAATAGTAAGAATTCATAAACTAATTATAGAAACTATTTTTGTTTTTGTTTTCATATTTTAATATAAACTGTAATAAAATAATAAAATAATTTTTTACCGAACAAATATATTAAAACACATTCTTTTGTAATATGCAAATATTTTACTATTTTTTGAAATATTTTTTAATATAGAAATATTTTTTGTTTATTACAGGAAATACTAAAAAACTTTTTGATTAATTTTCTTTTTGTTTATAATAAAAAAAATTTTTTTATTTTCAGATATTCCTTAAAAATAAATTTTTTTATGCTAAATATTTTTGAACAACTTTTTAAAAAATATGTGTTAATATTATTTTTTTCTACATTTTTTTTATTTTCACATATTTTATATATTTTTCATATAAATAAAGAAATAAATATTTTTTGAATTTGATGATATGAATGAATAAAATCCACAATAATAGCTTTATCAGGACTTTTTTTTATAATTTTTTCTATATTTTATATATTCAAAAAAAATATAGAAATAAAAAATTCTTCTTTAATTATTTTTTCATCAATTATTTTTTTACTTTTAGTCTCTTCTATTTTTAGTATAAATCCAAAAATTTCTTTTTTAGGTACTTTTGATAAATATCACTGAATATTTTTTTATATTTCTATAATATTTTTTTCTCTTAGTATTTTTTTTAGTTTTGAAAAAAAAGATTTTTATAAAACTTTATATATAATATTTTTTTTCAGTTCTATTTTATATTTATATACAATAATTCAAAAATTATGATTAGATCCTATTTTTGAAAAAAGTATCACAGATTTTTCTAAAGATAGAGTTTTTTCAAGTTTATGAAATCCTAATTATTTAGCTTGATTATCTTTAATTTTATTACCACTTAGTAATTTTATAAAAAATAAAATTCTAAAAAATATTTTTTTATTCTCTAGTTTTATTATAATAATTTTAACAAAAAGTTATTTTTGAATATTTTTAGCAATTTTATATTTGATTTATCATTTTACTTTTAAAACAAAAAAAATATTTTTCCCTATTATTTCAATTTTTTTATTAATAATAATTATATGATTTTTTTATATTTCTTCTGAAAAAATAGGTTCATTAAATAATAGATTTTATATTTGGGAAACAAGTATAAATGCTATTTTTTATAATTTTAAAACTTTCTTTTTTGGTTGGTGAGCAGATACAATAAGTATAATTTTTGATAATTTTAAAATTTATGAATTACAAAAAAATAATTTTTTTACAGCAAGTAGAACTCATAATATTTTTTTAGATTTTTTTTATTTTTTTGGATTTTTATGATTTGTTATTTTTTCTTTTTTTAGTTTTTATATAATTAAAAAAGCAAATAATAAAGAAATAAAAATTTCTTTATTATTGTTTTTAATTTTTTTCTCTTTTAATGTTCCTGTTTGAATACATTTTTTATTAATATGATTTTTAATAGCTTGAATTTATAAAAAAATTTGGTAAAAAAGTAAAAAAGATATTACAAAATTAATTTTATTTCATTATCTATTGAATAAAAAATAATTATTTTTTATTTAAATCTTTTAAATTTTCTCTAAATAATGAAAGTATATAAGGTGTTTTCCCAGTTATTTCTTCATATTTTTTTAAATTTTTTATAGCTCCAAAAAGAAATTCTCTTTCCTCTTTTAGAAACCATAAATCTGCATATAAATTTCATAAATCACTGTAAAAAATTCAAAGATATTTTTCTATATTTTTATTTTTTTTGTTATTAGTTTTTTCTAAATTTAAAAAAGTATTTTGCTTGAAAATATTAGCTTTTAAATTATCTGAATTTTGTATTTCAATTAAAAAATTTATAGCTTTTTCATAATATTTTATTGATTTTTTATAATATTTATCTTCTCTATTTTTTTCCCATAATTTTTTATAAGTCATTCACAAATTATTATAAACACTTATATTTTTTTTTATTTCTAAAGCTTTTTTATAATATTTTTCAGAATTTTTATATTCTTTTTTTTCAAAATACATAAATCATAAATTAAAATATAAATCAAATAAATTATGTTTATATATTTCTTCTCAAGTATTTATTTTAATAGCTCTTTTTAAAAATTCTAATGCTTTTAAAAGGTCTTTTTCATTATTATTTTTTACTCATAATTTTTCATAAAGCATTGCTAAATTATTCAAAGAAGCATCTAAATATGGATTTATTTCTAAAGATTTTTCATAATATTTTTTTCAATTTTTAAAATCATTTAAACCTAAATAATAAATATGTCAGATAAATTTATAAACTTCATAATCATAAAATTTTTCAACTTTATCTTCATATAATTTTTCAAAAATTTTACAATATCATATAGCTTTTTTATTATATTTTTCTACCTTTTTATCCTCATCTAATGTTCTGTTTTTTTTCAAATTTAACTCTTTTACATTCATATAATTTCAAAGACATAGATTCCTTAAAGTTAAAAGATTTTTTTTATCTAATCTATAAGCATTTTCATAATTTTTTATAGCTAAATCATAATAATATTTTCTTTCATACATTAATCAGATTTGATTATAACTATAAATTTTTTCTTTATTTTCTAAAATAGATTTTTTATGAAATTTTATAACAAAATCCTTATAATTTTTTTCTATTTTTTCTGAAAAATATATTTCTCATAAAACTAAATTTTTATTTTTTAAATTTTTACTATTTTTTATATATTCAAAATATTCTAAATGATTTTGTTTATTTATAAAATCACTACTAATTAAGCCAGAATAATATTTATAAAGATCTGTATTAATATTTTTTTCAAAATTATTTAATATTTTTTTATGATATAAAAAAGTTTTTTTATAGTTTTTATTTCATAAATAAGAAAAAAATAAAAAATTATTTACAAAATTAATATCATCTTTATATGAAAGTTTATTTTCTAACTTTCTAAAATATTTTATTGCCTTTTTAAATTTTTTTTCTTTAAAATTTTTTATTCATAATTCATCTAATTCTTTAGCATTTAAAATATTTTCTTCACTTTTTTCATTTGAATTATTTTTTGTAAAAAAACCTAAAATTCAAGAATTTTTAAAAGAATTTTTAGAGGAAACAATTTTTTCTTCAGGAATTTTATAAATACTTTTTCCTGAAAAATCTATATTATCAATTATATTAAGTAAGTCTTTATTTGTTAATTTTGTTTGTATAACAGAAGTTATAACAATATCATATACATAATATTTTTGATTAATTTTATAAAAAGATACAAAAGAATTTGTATAAGTAGAATTTTTAGTTTTTCAATAAAAATGAAAAAATATTTTTCAATTTTTATTTTTTATAATAGAATATTCTACTTTTTTTATAGTTTTATCAATTTCTGTTTTTAAAATATTAAAAATATTTTTATATCAAGAATGTATAAGATTATCATCTAATTCATTTTTTACTACCAATAAAACAGATCATTTATAAAATCCTAACAAATTAAAACTAAAATTATTTGATACATTTTTAAGTAAATTAAGATTTTCTGATTTTTTCAATTTTAATCAATAAAAATTTATACTTTTTGTAGTATTTATATTATTATTATTATTATTATTATTATTATTATTATTATTATTATTATTATTATTTAATTTTAAATTTTTAAAAATTAATTTTATAAATCTTTTTAATTCAGAAATATTTTCTATATTTCAATCTATAATAAAATCTATATTTTTAACTTTTATTTTTAATCTAACATTTTTATTTATTTTATTAAATAATATAAAAACTCTAAATTCTTTTTTATTATAAGTAATTTTTTTTGTTTTTAAAATAAAATTATTTTTTCATAAGCTATTATCTTCATTGTAATCAACTTTATAATTTATAATAAATAAAATTTGTTCTTCTTCTAAAGACATTTTTTTTCATAAATTAAAATTATTTTTTATACTAAAAAACAATTCATTATTTTTTGATTTTAAAAAATATGCAAAAATATTTTCATCTAAATCATAATAATTATCATACATTTGAAATCAATATTTGTCTAAATTAGATAATTTAAAATATTTATTTTCTATAAAAGTTTTTCAAAAAAATTTATTTCTAGATTTAAAATAACTAAAAAATTTTGGATTTATTCATTTTTTATTTTTTATAATGTTTCATTTTTCAGCTAAAAAACTTTTTATTTTTTCTAAAGGAATAATCATTCATAAAGTTGATTCTCAAACTGAAACAGCTACTGGAATTCACAATAATTTCTGCTGTGAATCAAAAGCTCATCATCAAGAATTTCAAAAATCTAAGTTAGCATCTGTTTTATACAATCATTCTGAAAAACCTGAAAGTTTTCATTTTGTATAAGTTATAGTTTCTCAGCCATTAAAAGGATATCAATAAATATTTACATCATCTCAAAGATTTACTTTTTTTTCTGAAAATAAAATAGTTTCTTTTTCAGGATTATTATCCACAATTTTGAGTAAAGCTAAATCATTTTTTATATCATAATATAACAATTTTCAAACAGAAAAACATACAGGTTTTTTTTGAAAATCTATAGTTTTACAAATTTCATAATTTCAAATTACTTTATTATTTTCATCTAAAATAACATGAGCATTTGTAATAATTTTATTTTTTCAAATTAAAACAGCTGATCAATATCACCTAAAATCAAAAACATTTTCTAAAGAATTAAAATCATAAGTTTGTATTTTATAAATTTTTTTATAATTTTCTCAGGCATTAGCACTAATTGTGAATAAAAAATATAAATTTATAAAAATAAAAAATACTAAAAATATTTTTTTCATAAAACTAATTTAATAAATAAACTTTTAAATTAAATTAATTCTACAATATTTTTAGTACATTGTCAAATATTTAGCATTTTTACAAAATTATTTTATACTTTCTTCCCAAATATCTATTTCTCATTTATCGGTTTTTATTATAAAATTTTTTCTGTCAAATTTTTCTGGTTTTCCTGAAATTTTTATTTCTTTTAAATTAAAATATCAATTTTGGTATTTTTTTTCTTCATCAATTTCACTTATATTTTCAGCATCAAAATCTAATAAAAACCATTTTTTTTCTTTTGCATTATAAATTATTTTGAAAAATGCTTGTAATTCTTCATTTTTTTCAGTATTTTTTTCAAGAGTTTTTTTATTCAAAGTTAGAGTTTTAAAAACTCATTCTTTTTTTGCATTTATAATTAAATTTTCTTTTGTATTATAAATCAAATTTATTTCATCAGAAAAAAGTCTATATTTTTTTTCTGTTTTTATATTTATTACATCAATAAAAGATTTTTCTTCTCACATCAAACTTCATCTTTCTCAAACAGCAATTACAATTTCATCAGTTTCAAGAAAAATTTCTGTATTTTTAAAAGATTTATTTTTTAAAGGAAAAATAGAAGTTCATCTATCTTCAAGTCAATCATTAAAATAACAATCAGTTTTTTCAAATTTGTAATTATAAGGTCAAAAAGAATCAGAAGAAAATTCTATTTTGAACTCTCATTTCATTGTTAAATCAAATTTTTCTTTATTAATAATAATTTTTTCAACTGATTTTTTTATTATTTTTCACATATTTTTTTATTTAAATTTTAAAATTATTTTCATTATATCATTTATTTTATTTTTTCATAATAATTTTTAATATTATTTTAAACAAAAAAAAATTATTATAAAAATTTATCATAATTTTTTTTGGTTTTATTTTTTAAAAGTATTAGAAAAATCAATCTATCATTCAAGCAACAAAAACTCATCATATCACTCAAACAGCTCAAAAAACTAATTTATCTGCTCAAATTTCTATTTCCTTTAATCTTGCTACCATATTAAAATCTGGTAAAGTAGAAATTTCTAAAAAAGTTATATTTATTTCTTCAAAATCTTTTGGAATTTCAAATTTTACTCAACCTTTTTTATAGCTAGAATTAATATTAAAATTAATTTCTTTTTTATCATCTACACTTAAAATTTTTCATTTTATTTCACAAGTTTTATATCAATCTTTTTTTCATTTAATTCTTGAAATATTTACATTTAATTTTTCTTTATCTTTTTCTTTTAAAACAACAGTAATTTTTGTTTCTTTATCTGAAATTTTTTCTGATTTTGCTTTTATATTTATTTTTTCTTTTTCTTCTGAAAATTCTAAATCAAAATCTTCTAAATTTTTAAAATTTCAAGTTAAAGTTCCTTTATTATCATTATAAATCCGTTCTCAATTTATTTTTCAATTATCATAATTAAGTTTAGATTTTGTAATTTTTCAAGTAAATTTATTTTTTTCAACCATATCATAATAAAATTTTCATTTTTCATAATGAGATTTTAATTTTAAACCATTTAAAAAATCCATATCCAAATCAATTTTTTTATTTTCATAACTAATTTTAAATTTATTTCAAATAGGAGCATTAGAATCTAATAAAAATTTTTCTTTATTATATTCTAATAAAAAATTTCATTTATCTCATTGTTTTTTTCATTCTATTCTAATTTTTCCTTCTTTATAATTTCATTTTGCTATAAAAGTATTTTCTCAGTCTTCAGAGTTTCATTCTAAGTCATAGTTTGAAACAAAATATTTTTTGAATTCTATAAATCATTTTATATTTTCAGTTTCTTCTCAAATATTTATATTAATTTTTCATTTTCAATTTTTTATTTCTCAGTTAATTTTTATTCAGTTTTCATCAATATTTAATTTTAACAAACTTGATTTTAATTTATTTTTATCTCCTGATAAAGCTAAACTTACAGAATTTTTTGGGTCTTTTAAATCTAAACTATAAGTATCTAAAATATTTCTTTTATAATTTATTTCTAATTTTAAAGTAATTCCTTGACTAACTACAAATTTATAATTTCCAGATTTTATATCACCTTCTTTGTAGATTTGAATAAACATTGGTAAAAATCCATTTACTTGTTTAATTCCAGTAATACATTCATTTTCAAAACTTGTATCAATAAAACTTTCTAATTTAAATTCTTTTACAATATTCGAAATAACTGGAATAGCATCTGTACAAATTCTATCATTTATAGATAAAAAAGTTTTTTTAGTTTTTTCATTATATTCTCAATCTTTGAAAATATAATTTATGATAAAATCAGAAGCAAAAACTTTTTTTAATTCTTTTCAAATTTTTATTTTTTCATAATATGCTTTTGGATTTGTTGTTGAAAGTCAAATAGCTATTTTTTTAATTAATTCATTTTTTGATAATTCTCATAAAACTTTTAAAATCGGTTTAGAATTATCTACTTTTACATATTTTTTTTCTCTGTAAGCTTTTTCAATAGAATTAATAGTATTTAAATCTAGTTTTACTGATTCATATATTCATTTATAAAATTCCATTAATTTTTCATATCATTCTCAAGTGTAAAAATATGTAATTTCATTATCTCAAATTGCTGAAAAATCCTTGAAATTAATTTCTTGCTTTTCTCAGTTTTTTATTTCAGGAGTTTTTAATTTTCAACTAATATTTCAAATTTTTATACTTTGTTTAAGAGATTTTTCTTTTGTAATTATTTCTCAATTTTCTATTTTTAATTCTCAAAAAGATTCTTTTTTTGAATCATTTAAAAGTTCAAAATTAGCATCAAAATTAAATTTATAGTTTAATTCTTCTGAACTACTATTAGATTCAGGAGTTACAGATTCTACTACCTTTGTAAGTCATCCTGTTATTTTATCAGTTAAACTAGAATTTGGTTCAGCTTTATTTCCATTATAATAAGCATATCATCAAAGTCATACTAAAATCACAAAAATAATAATTAGAACTACACTGATAGATCATTTTTTATTTCTTATCATATTTTTTTTATTAATAAATTAAATTTAAAACAAAGCTATTATACAAAGAAAAAAAATTATTCAAGCTTTTTTTTTAAAAACAAATTTACTTTTTAAAAAAATATATATAATAAAATAAATTTTAAATTAATAAACAAAAAAAAATGCTACTTTTAAATTGGTTACAAAAAAATGATTATATAGATTTATGAAAAAAATGACAAGTTAAAGCTGATATTTTATCTGGTATTACTGTTGCTTTGGCTTTAATTCCAGAAGCAATTGCATTCTCATTTGTTGCAAAAGTTGATCCTATGGTTTGACTTTGGGCTGCTTTTATTATGGGGCTTTTAACTGCTATTTTTGGTGGTAGACCTGGAATGATAAGTTGAGCAACTTGAGCTATGGCTGTAGTTATGACTAGTTTAGTTATAGTTAATTGAATAGAAGTTTTGCTTGCAGCTGTAGTTTTAGCTTGAATATTTCAAATATTATTTTGACTTTTGAAACTCTGAAAAATTATTAGATTAATTCCACATTCAGTTATGCTTGGTTTTGTAAATTGACTTGCTATAATTATTTTTCTTGCTCAAATGGCTCAATTCAAATGAGCTGACTGAAATTTACTTGAAAGTTGACCACTTATAATAATGCTTTTCTTAGTTTTTTTAACTATGGCAATTATTCAATTCTTACCAAAATTAACAAAAGCTATTCCATCAGGTTTAGTAGCAATTGTTGTTGTAACTTTACTTGCACTTTACATTCCTAGTTTATCTGATACTTGAACTGTTGCAACTTATTTGAAAGATAATTGATTTAATTGACTTGTTTGATGATTTCCTAGTTTTCATATTCCAATTATAGACATTCCATTTTTTGAACTTTTGAAAATAATTTTGCCTTATTCCCTTATATTAGCAGTTATTGGTTTAACAGAATCTCTTATGACATTAACATTAATTGATGAATTAACAAATACTAGATGAAAAGCAAATAAAGAAGCTGTTGGACAATGAATTGCAAATGTAACTTGTTGATTTTTCTGAGCAATGTGAGGTTGTGCTATGATTTGACAATCTATGATTAATATTAACAATTGATGAAGAAAAAGACTTTCCGGAATTTCAGCTTCAATATTTTTAATATTATTTGTAGTTTTTGGAACAACTTTAATAATGAAAATTCCTTTAGCAGCTTTAGTTTGACTAATGTTTATGGTTGTAATATGAACCTTTGCTTGGCCAACTCTTAGAATGCTCAACAAAATTCCAAAATCTGATGCTTTTGTATTAATTGCTGTAACTCTAATAACTGCTATTTCTGGAGATTTAGCTTTAGCTGTAGTTTCTTGAGTAATAATTGCAGCACTTGTTTTTGCTTGGAAAAAATCTCAAGATATAAATGTAAAAAAATATATTGATAATAAAAATATAACTCATTATGAACTTGATTGACCATTATTTTTTGCCTCTATCTCAAAATTCAAAGAATTATTTGATATAAAAAATGATACAAAAGAAGTAATTATAGATTTTGCTAACTCAAAAGTTATGGACCATTCAGCAATTGAAGCCATAAATAATTTAACTGAAAAATATTCTAAAGCTTGAAAAAAATTACATTTAAAACACTTATCTCCAGATTGTAGAATATTAATAAATAATGCAAATAAAATAATTGATGTGAATGTTTTAGAAGATCCTAAATATTTTGTTAGTGATGATAAATTAGCTTGATAAAAAAATTTCTTTAAAAAAAATACTGAAAAATTTGGGTTAATGTAAAATAAGTGTGCTGAAAAGCACCTTTTTTTATCTTAAATTTCTTTCATAAATCCACAAAGAAATGAATGAAATAAGTCTATCAATTCTAAGTCATCTATGTCTTTGAATTTGAATA
>JAMONT010000014.1 GCA_027066455.1 Candidatus Altimarinota bacterium | reverse complement strand
ACTTGAAAAATTAAATTAGCTAAATCTTGTAAAAGACATTTACTTTCTGATAAAAGTAAAAAAGCTAAAAAAAGAAATCAATATTGAAAAATTGTTTCTTCTGCAGAAACAAAAAAAATAAATAGACAACTTCCTCATGGAGTTTAAAACCCTCTCTCTTGAATTCTCTCTCCCTTATAGGGAGAAAGAGGCTCAAAAGATTATATAAAAAAAGAATTATTATTTAAAAATATAAAAATGGTTAGAGTAAAAAGAGGTTTAATGGTTAAAAAAAGACATAAAAAAGTAATTAAATCCACTAAATGATATAGATTATTAAATTCAAAAGTTTTCTCAAGAGCTAAAAATGCTTGGATGAAAGCAGGTTTAAATGCATATATAGGTAGAAAACAAAAAAAGAGAATTTTTAGAAGATTATGGACAGTTAGAATTAATACAGCTGCTCGTGAACAAGGAATTAACTATTCTAGATTTATAAATGCACTTTATACTAAAAAAGTAAATTTAAATAGAAAAGTTTTATCAAATTTAGCTGTTGCTAATTTAGAAGTATTTAATAATATTGTAAAATTTGTTAAATAAACTTAACTTCTTTCTATAAAAAACTTTATACAAAAATTTTGTATAAAGTTTTTTTGATTTTTAAATAAAAATAATTAGAATAAGAAAAACTTTTTTAAGAAAAAATAATAAAATAAATAGTAAAAAACTTAAAAGATAATAAATAAATAAATAAATAAATAAATAAATAAATAAATAAATAATAATAAATAATAAAAAAACAATGAAAATAAATATATTTTTAACTTTAATCTTTGTAATTTTTTTAATAAGTTTAACTACATTAATTTTAGTATTGAATTTTATGGATCCTTATTCTAATGAGACAGTTTCAGTTGTTACAGCTTGAATTAGTTTTGTTTTTAGCTTAACAAGTTTTTTAACTTTTATAATTTATTTTTTCAAAAAAATTTATTTTAGAGGAGAAGTTTTTTTAATTCATTTATTTGCTAGTTTAAGACAATCTTTTTTTATATCTAGTTTTTTACTTATGATTCTATTTTTTATTCCAATGTGAATTTTAACTTGGCTTACTTGAATTTTACTTTTTATAATATTTTTATTTGTAGAATTATTAATTCAAAATTTTGAGTAAGGAAATATATTTAAAAAAAAACTAAAAAAACTTTTGCTTTTTAGTTTTTTTTATTTATAGTCTTTTTGTTACACTGCTATGAATGAGTAATGAAGTATTGAATGAGTATTGAAAAAAAATAAAAGCAGGGTATTTTTTGTGTATTTAAAAAAAATACTGAAAAACTAATTTAAGAAAAAAAATTTAACTTTAATTATTAATTAATTTATATATGCCAAAATTATCTTCTTCTAAAAAGGAAGTAGGAAGTTTATATGATATCAAAGGTAGACATTATTTTACTGATGATAAATCTATTGTTCCTATACCATCACTTCTAGAAGTGCAACTAGATTCTTATAAAGAATTTTTAGAAAATTGAATTAATGATGTTTTTAAGGATTCTTTTCCTATAAGTGATTTTACTGGAGAAAGGGTTGATATTTTTTATAAAGGTTATTTTTTGGAAGAACCAAAATTTGATGCTGAAACTTGTAAAAGAAAAAATTTGAATTATGAAGCTCCTTTAAAAGTTCAACTAGAAATGTTGAATAAAGAAACTGGGGAAATAAAACAACAAGATATTTATATAGGTTGAGTCCCTTTAATGACTGAAAATGCTGAATTTATTATAAATTGAATTGAGAGAGTTATTGTTAATCAAATTATTAGATCAACTTGAATATTTTTTATCTATGTTGAATCAGGTTATGGTTTCAAAATTATGCCTCAAAAAGGTAGTTGGTTTGAAATTGATATAGAAAAAAAATGAATAATAAATGTTAAAATTGATAAAAAAAGAAAATTACCAATTTCTGTTTTATTAAGAGCTTATTGAATGGAATCTAATGCTGAAATATTAAATACTTTTGCTGAATTATGAGATGAAGTTATAGCTACTAATTTTGCTCCAACTTTAGAAAAAGATAAAACTACTAATAGATTAGAAGCATTACATGTTATTTATAAATTATTAAGACCAGGAGATTTAGCTACTGATGAAAGAGTTGAAGAATTATTTGAGCAAACTTTTCTTGATCCTAAAAAATTTGATTTATGAGAAATTGCAAGAATGAAAATGAAATCAAAATTATGAATAAAAACTGACTATAATGATGAATGAGGAAAATTTTTACAACTTGAAGATTTGGTTGCTGCTTTGAAATATTATATGAATTTAGTAAAAGAAGAAGAATGATTTGTTGTTGATGATATAGATCATTTGGAAAATAGAAGAGTTAGATCAGTTTGAGAATTAGTTAAGGATAAAATGAAAGTTGGTTTAATGAGAATGGAAAAAATAGCAAAAGATAGAATGACAATTGTTGAACTTGAAGAAGCTACTGTTTGAAATTTTATTAATTCTAGACCTATTGTTGCTGTTTTTAAAGAATTTTTTGGTAGTTCACAATTATCACAATTTATGGACCAATCTAATCCTATTTCTGAAATTGCACATAAAAGAAGAGTAACAGCTCTTGGACCTGGTTGATTAACTAGAGAAAGAGCCAGTTTTGAAGTTCGTGATGTTCATCCTACTCAATATTGAAGAATTTGTCCTATTGCAACTCCAGAATGACCAAATATTTGACTTGTATTGCACTTTTCATCTTTTGCAAAAGTTGATAAATATGGTTTTATTTTAACTCCATTTAGAATTGTAAAACATTCTGCAAAAAATAATTGAAAAGATTTAGAAAATAAAATTACTTTAGAAAATATTATTTCTGATTCTTGAAAAGTTATAGTAAAAGAAAAAAAATATATTACTAAAACAGATGCTGAAAAAATTAAAAAAGAAATAAAAGCAGAAGATGTAGAAGTTAGATGATATTTGAGTCCTGATTATGAATATATAAATGCTCATGAAGAAAGAGCTTTGGTAATTGCTGAAGCTAATTCTCAATTAGATAAATTTTGAAATTTTGAAAAAACTAGACTTGGTTCAAGAGTAAGTAATGAACCAACTTTGGCTTATATAAAAGAAGTAACTCATATGGATGTAAGTCCAAAACAAATAATGAGTATTTCTACGGGTCTTATTCCATTTTTGGAACATGATGATGCAACTAGAGCTGAAATGGGAACAAATATGCAAAGACAAGCTGTTCCACTTTTAATTCCAAAAGCTCCTATTGTTTGAACTTGAATGGAAAGAATTATTTGAGAAGATAGTTGATATGTTATTATGGCTGTAGATGATTGAGAAGTTATTTGAGTTGATGCTAAACATATTTCTGTTTTATATAAATCTTGAGAAAAAAAATTATATGAATTAGTTACTTTTAAAAGATCTAATCATGATATGATAATTCATCAAAAACCTCTTGTTTCTACAGGACAAAAATTTAAAAAAGGTGATTTACTTGTAGATTGACATGCTATTGAAAAAGGTGAATTAGCTCTTGGACAAAACTTGACAGTTGCTTATATGCCTTGGAAAGGTTATAACTTCGAAGATGCAATTATTCTTTCAGAAAGATTAGTCCGTGATGATTTATTTACTTCAATACATATAAAAGAATATTCTATAGATGTTAGAGAAACAAAATTATGACCTGAACAAACTACTGATGATATTCCTAATGTTTCAAATGCTCAATTAAAAAATCTTAATGCTGAATGAATAATTAGAATTGGTGCTTATGTTGAATGAGGTGATATTTTGGTAGGTAAAATTACTCCAAAATGAGAACAAGAATTATCACCTGAAGAAAGATTATTAAGAGCAATTTTTGGTGAAAAATCAAAAGATGTAAAAGATAGTTCTCTTAGATTATCTTCAGGACAAGGTTGAAAAGTTTTGGATGTTCATATTCTTAAAAAAGAAAATTGAGATAATTTACCAAACTGAGCTTTTGCTCAAGTAAAAGTATATATTGCTCAAACTAGAAAAATAGAACTTTGAGATAAAATGGCTTGAAGACATTGAAATAAATGAATAGTTTCAAAAATAGTTCCTGTTGAAGATATGCCTTTTACAGCAGATTGAGAAACAGTTGATATTATTTTAAATCCACTTTGAGTTGTTTCAAGAATGAATATAGGACAAATACTTGAGGTTCATCTTTGAATGGCTGCAAAAAATTTGGATATAACTGTTGCAACTCCTATTTTAAATTGATTAAGTGTAGGACAAGTTACAGATTTGATGGTAAAATGAGGTATTCCTGAAGATTGAAAAATTCAATTATTTGATGGAGAAACTTGAAATGCTTTTAAAGAAAAAACAATGGTTTGAGTTAAATATATGTTAAAATTACATCATTTAGTTGAAGACAAAATTCATGCTCGTTCTGTTTGACCTTATTCTATGGTTACTCAACAACCTCTTGGTTGAAAAGCTCAAAATTGAGGACAAAGATTTGGGGAAATGGAAGTTTGGGCTTTAGAAGCTTATGCTGCTGCAAATATTTTACAAGAAATGATTACTATCAAATCTGATGATGTTGCTGGTAGAACACAAGCTTATGAAGCAATTATAAAAAATACTACAATCAAAAAACCAAATATCCCAGAATCATTTAATGTATTAATTAAAGAATTACAAGCACTTAATTTGAGTATTGACCTTTTAGATAAAGATGAATTACAAGTTAGAGATGATAAATCAAAAGCTAGATTTGAAGAACTTATAGAGCTTTGAAAAAATGCTTTGAAAATTCAAGAAGAAAGAGAAAAAAAATTAAAAATTGAAAAAGAAGCTGAAAAAAAGCAAAAAGCTAAAGAAAAAAGAGAAGCTCTAAAAAAAGAGAAGGAAGAAAAAGAAAATTCTAAATAATTATTTATTTTTAATAAAAAGAATATGGAAAAAAAATTTAAAATTTATGTTAGAGCAATAATAAATAATAATGAATGAAGTATTTTATTATTAAGAAAAAAAAATGATCAAAAATATTGAGCTTGAAATTTTTTAATACCTTGATGAACAGTAGAATTTTGAGAGGATATTGAAGAAACTTTATATAGAGAAATAAAAGAAGAAGTAAATTTAGAAATAAAATCAATAAAATTATTTGAAACTAGAAAAATGATTATAAAAAATGAACATTGGTTATGAATATATTATATTGTAAAAGTTAATAATATTGATGATTTGAAAAATATGGAACCAGATAAACATGTATTTTGTGATTTTCTTAATATAAAAAATATTTCTAACTTTTTTCATAAAGACTTACTTTTAAAATATTTAGATAAGAATTATAATAGAAAATTTCATATAGAAAATATTTATAGTACAAAATTAAAACATACTATGTGAAAAAGTATAGAAAAATATGTAGATATTAAAATACACCATTTTTTAAAAGAAAAAGAATATAAAAATATAAAAGTTATTGGACAATATGATAGAGAAAATTCTGTTATATCTAATTATGAAAAAAATGATAAACTATTTAACTGGAAAAGACCAACAGCATTAAAAGAGTGAGATACAATAACTATAAAGTGTTTTCCATGAGATGATTATGTTAAACATTATTATTATTTAATAAACACTTATTTAAAATTAAATAATATTAAATGAATTTTTACTTCTTATGAATTACCATCTAAAAAATTAAAAGAAAATATTTTTAATAATTATGATTTTTCAGATTTTACTAATTCAGATTATATAATTTTATGACATATTGACAAAATAGATTTTTTTGAAAATATAGAATATAAAAGTATAAATGATTTTAAATATAAAGTTGGAAAAATTGGAAAAAATAAAGTGGTTTTATTATGAATAGAATTTAGTATTTGGGCAGATATTTGATTTTATTTAATTAAAACATTATCTAAATATAATATAAAAAATATTATATATGTATGAAAAGTATGAACAATGAATAAAAAAATTATACCAAATTCATTTTTAGCTACTTGAAATAATTCATTTTTGAATTGAAAAAATATTGTTTGGAATAATCTTTTTTCTAATATAAAATGAAATAACATAATTAAATGAAAACATTATACATCTAAATCTATAATATTAGAGGATAAAAATTGGTTAGAGGAAAATATAAATTATGATTTTGTAGATCCAGAAATTTGATGGTTTGCCAAATCTGCTAATAAAAATAAAATTTGATTTTCATATTTACATATAATATCAAATAATTTAAATGAAAACAAATATAAAGAAGATCTATCTAATGAAAGAAAAACTGAAATTATAGATAAAAGAATTAAATTATTTAATGATATTAAAAAATATTTATTACAAATAATAAAATAATTATGAGCTGATGAAATATATTGTTAATTTGACCTTCAGGTAGTTGAAAAACAACTATTAGAAAAAAAATAATATATCATAAAAAAGAATATAATTTTTTTATTGCTGAAACTTCTAGAATAAAAAGAGATTGAGAAAAAAATTGAAAAGATTATTTTTTTGTTGATTCTGATACTATTATTGAAAAACATAAAAATTTAGAAAATTATTTTATAGAAAAATATTTTTCTAAATATTATTGATATAATTTTAAAAATGTTAATTTAGATACTAACTTAATAGTAACTCCTTGAATAAAAACAGCAGAAGATATATTAGACTTAAAAGAAAGATTTTGATTTAAATTATCAATATTATTAGATATTGATTTAAAAACTTTTAAAAAAAGGCTAGAATCTAGATGAGAAACATTAGAAGAAATTAATAAAAGAAAATCTAGTTTAAACTTTTTAGATTTAAAAAATAAAATTGATTTAATTTTGAATTGAAATGAATCAATAGAAAATCTAACAAAAAAAATACTAAATAATATTTAAAATTATGGAAATAAAACAGGCTTGGTATAGGATTAGTGTAAAAGCACTTATATATAATGATTTAGGAGAATTTCTTTTATGTAAAGAAGATAATTGATTATGGGATTTTCCAGGAGGAGGATTGGATCATTGAGAAAAAACGGAAGTTTGTATAAAAAGAGAATTACAAGAAGAAATGTGATTAGAAACTACAGAAATTTCAAAAAATCCTAAATATT
Organism: Candidatus Altimarinota bacterium; assembly: GCA_027066455.1. GTDB lineage: Bacteria > Patescibacteriota > Gracilibacteria > BD1-5 > UBA6164 > JAMONT01. The sequence continues at coordinate 9,977 of JAMONT010000014.1, read as the reverse complement.
TTATAACAGCACACAAGCCTGAAAGTAAAAATAGACCTTGGCTTGCTAATATTTTTTATGAAATAAAAGTAAAAAATTTAGATTTTACTCCAAGTGATGAATGTGTTGAAATAGGTTTTTTTAATAAAAATTCTATTAAAAAAATAAATACATATATAAATGTTAAAGAATTTTTAAAAAATATAAAAAATTAATACTTAATTATTAACTTAAAAATAATGTTTGATAAAACTTTAGATAATTTTCTAAATGATAAAGTAACAAACTTTTCTGAAATAGAAAAAGAAGCTTGAAAACAAGATGTCACTAAATGAAAAAATTTAGATAATCTTGCTTGAATTGCTATTTGAATATCTTCACCAGATTATATTAAAGAGCTTTCTTACTGAAAGGTTTTGATTTCTGAAACTATAAATTATAGAACACAAAAACCTGAAAGATGAGGATTATTTTGTGAACAAATTTTTGGTCCTAGAAAAAATTATGAATGTGCTTGTGGAAAATATAAAAGAATTAGGTATAAATGAATTGTTTGTGAAAGATGTTGAGTTGAAGTTACAAAAGCTACAGTTAGAAGACAAAGAATGGCTCATATTGATTTATATGCTCCAGTTGCACATATTTGGTATATGAAATCAGTTCCTTCAAGAATAGGTTTATTTTTGAATTTACCTGTAAAAAAATTGGAACAAGTTGTTTATTTTGCAAGTTATATTGTTACTGATATAGATACAGATGCTTTAGTTGAAGCTTTGAAAAACTTGGAAGAAAGATATAAAGTTACAAAGGCAGAAATGCAAAAAGAAGCTCAAAGAGAAACAAATGAATTAAAAATAGGAAAAGAAAATGGAGAAGTAAAAGAAAAACAATTCAAAGAAAGAGAAAGTTTGATTTTCAAAACTCTTGATGATTTTGATGAAGAATATGAAGGTTTGAAAGAATGATTGAAAGGTTTAGAAATCTGAGTTGTTTTATGAGAATTAGATTATAGAACACTTTCAGAAAATTTTTCTCATGTTTTTAAAGGTTGAACTTGAGCTGAACATATTAGAACTTTACTTGAAAGAATAAATTTGGAAGATTTTATTGTTGAGCAACAAATTGCTTTATCTAAATCTACAAAAACTAATAAAAAGAAAATTTTACAAAAAATAAAATTAGCTACAAATTTGGCTAAATCTGGACAAAGACCAGAATGGTTTATTTTGACAGCGTTACCAGTTATACCACCAGATTTAAGACCAATGATTCAACTTGATGGTTGAAGATTTGCAAGTTCAGATTTGAATGATTTATATAGAAGAGTTATAAATAGAAATAATAGATTAAAAAAATTAATAGAACTTTGAGCTCCAGAAGTAATTCTAAAAAATGAAAAAAGAATGCTTCAAGAATCAGTAGATATGTTAATTACTGGTTCAACAAGAACAAATAGAAGTTGATTTGTTACTGCAAATAAAAAAGAATTAAAATCTTTGACTGATGTTTTGAAATGAAAACAAGGTAGATTTAGACAAAATCTTTTAGGGAAGAGAGTTGATTATTCAGGTAGATCTGTAATTGTTGTTGGTCCAGAACTGAAAATGGATGAATGTTGAATTCCTAAAAAAATGGCTTTAATCCTTTTTAAACCTTTTGTTATTGGTAGATTAATAGAAGATGGACTTGTTTATAATGTTAAACATGCTGAAAAATTTATAGATGAAGGTGGAAAAGAAGTTTGGGATGCTTTGGACGATATTATTAAAGATAAATATGTACTTTTAAACAGAGCCCCAACTCTTCATAGACTTTCTATTCAAGCCTTTAAACCAGTTTTAGTTGATTGAAAAGCTATACAATTACATCCTTTGACTTGTCCTGCTTTTAATGCAGATTTCGATTGAGACCAAATGGCTGTTCATCTTCCAATTACAGATGAAGCTCAAAAAGAAGCTAGAGAACTAATGACTACTTCAAAAAATCTTTTAGCTCCTAGTTCTTGAGACCCAATAGTTACTCCTTCTCAAGATATGATTTTAGGTTCATATTATTTAACAGTTTTAGATGTTGAAGATAAAAGATGAGATTGAATGTATTTTGATTCTATAATTGATACTGAACAAGCTTATGATGCTGAAGCTATTAATTATAGAACTCCTATAAAAGTTAGAATTTCTTGAGAATTAATTGAAACAAGTTATTGAAGATTATTATTTAATGAAATTATTCCAGAAGAATTATGATTTCAAAATACAGTTTTTAATAAATGAGCTTTAAAAAATATTTTAGCTAGATCTTTTGAAGAATTATGACCTGAAACTACAGCTAAATTTGTTGATAAAATAATGACTTTAGGTTTCAAGTATGCTACTCATTCTTGACTTACTATTTCAAAAGATGATATGGTAACTCCAAATGAAAAATTTGAATTATTAGAAAAATGAGAAGAAAAAGTAAAATATGTACAAAAACAAAGATGGTTAGGATTTTTAACACAAGATGAAAAATATAACCAATCTATTGCAATTTGGTCTGAAGTTAAAAAAGAAATAGAAAAAAAATTGAAAAAAGAATTTAATTATAAAAATCATATTTTTAATTTTGTTGATTCTTGAGCTAGATGAAACTGGTGAAATCTTACACAATTATGTTGAATGAAATGACTTGTTGCTTCTCCATCAGGTAAAACAATTGAATTACCAATAAAATCAACTCTAAAAGAAGGTTTTTCTACTTTGGAATATTTTATTGCAACACATGGTTGAAGAAAATGAAAATCTGATACTGCATTAAAAACAGCACAATCTGGTTATTTAACAAGAAGACTTGTAGATTCTTCTCAAAATATTATTGTTAGAAGTGATGATTGTAAAACAGTTCACCATAAAAAAGTTGATAGAAATAAAACTTGAGGAGGAAATTTTGCTGAAAGTTTTAATGATAAAATTTATGGTAGAACTTTAGCAACAGACTTACTTGATAATGATGGTAATTTTATTGCAGAAGCTTTAACTGTAATAGATAAAGTGTTATTTGATAAAATAAATGATTTAAGTATAAATATAGTGAATGTTAGATCTATTCTTACTTGTGAAGCAGAAGGTTGAGCTTGTAAAAAATGTTATGGTTTAGATTTATGATTAAATAAAGAAGTAGAAATAGGAACTCCAGTTTGAGTAATTGCAGCACAATCTATATGAGAACCTTGAACTCAGTTAACAATGAGAACTTTTCATAGTTGATGAGTTGCAAAAGAAGGTTGAGATATGACTCAAGGTTTGGCAAGAGTTGAAGAATTATTTGAAGCAAGAATTCCTCACAAATCTTTAGCTGAAATTGCTGATATTTCTTGAGAAGTGAGTATTCAACATACAGATAAAGAAATGTTACTTACTCTTAGAGCAAAAGAATTAGAAAGTGATGAATATTATTTTGAATCAACTTATGATGTAAAAGTAAAAGTTGGAGCAGAAGTAAAAGCTAAACAAATTTTAGCAAGAGATCCTGATGATATTAAGAAAAAAGTAATTTCTCTTTTTCCTTGAATAGTTGATAAAATAGAAAAAAATAAAATAGTAATAAAAGATAGAGACCCAAGAGTTGTAGAATATGCAATTCCTTTTGGTAAAGATATTTTAGTTTCAAATTGAGATTTTGTAAAAGCTTGAACTAAAATTACAGAATGAAATATAAATTTACATAAATTAACTGAAGTTGCTTGAATAATTGAATCTCAAAAATATATTGTTGAAGAAATAAAATCTATTTATTCTTCTCAATGACAAACAGTTAATTCAAAACATATCGAATTAATTGTTAGACAAATGTTTTCTAGAGTAAGAATTTTAGAAAAATGAGAATCAAATTTCTTTCCTTGAGATATAATTGATGTTATTGTTTATGATAGAGAAAATGAAATTTTATTGAAAGAATGAAAAAAATCTGCAATTGGTGAAAGATTACTTTTATGAATAACAAAAATTTCTCTTCATACAGAATCTTGGCTTTCTGCTGCTTCTTTTCAGGAAACTGTTAGAGTATTAGTAGAATCTTCAATTTCAGGAAAAATAGATAAATTAGCTGAATTAAAAGAAAATGTAATTATTGGTAGATTAATTCCAGCTTGAAAACAATATAGAAAAAATATTTGATTAGAAGAAGAAGAACCTGAAGAAGATTATTTTGATGCTAGAGATGATAATGTAGATGTTTCAGAAAATCATTTACAAGAAGTAATGAAAGAAATGGCTAATGATAGTGATTTCTAAATAAACAAAAAAATAAATAAAATTTTTAAAAATTTTATTTATTTTTTTTGTTTATAATAAAAATTATTTTAAATTTTCTATAAAAACTTTTTCCATAGAAAAAACAAATTCTTTTTCTGAACTTCAAATTAATTTTCAACTTTTCATTTTTTTATCTAAATCAATCAAATCAAAATACAATTTTTCTAATTTTTCATAATTTAAAGCATAATTTTTTCATACTAAAAAAGCTTTATTTCACAGCTTTAATTTATTTACAATTTCTACTTGAGAAATTTTTAATTTTTTAAATTTCCCAATATAAACTGTATTTCTTAAATTAGCTAAAAGTCAGTTATAAAATTGATAAACATTAGTATTTCAAATAATTATTCTAAAATTTTTCAAAACTAAAACTAAATTATTTCATAAAACATTATCAATAAAAGTAAAAATACTTTCTTCAAGTTCTGGAATAATATGTTCTCTAATTATTTTTTCATCAACAAAATTATAAGTTATAAAAAGTTTTTCAAGTTCTAAAATTATTTTAGAATAATTTTTTCATTTAAATTTTATTATTTCATTTAAACCATTTCTTGAAATTTTTGAAGAATATTTTTTTTCCAAATTTTTTATTAAATCAAATTCTGAACTAGTAGAAAAATTTTCTAATTTATCAGCTTTTTTTAAAAGATTTTTATAAAATTTTGTTCTTTTATCAGCAGAACTAGAATTAAAAATAATTATATTTGTTTCAGGAATTTTATCTAAAATTTTAGTAATTTCTTCTTCTAAAAGAGGATTTTTATTTTTAGGATTTGCTGGAATATCATCAATAATAATTAATTTTTTTTCTAGCATAAATCAAGGTGTAAGCAAGTTTCACAAAATATCACTAATTTCATAATCTACTGGATTTTTTATATGAACAATATTCATATCACCATATTTTTCCAAAAAAAGTTTTTTCCAAGAAAAAACTTTTTCTTTTATTAAAAAATCATTATCTCAAATAAATACATTTATCATTATTTTTTTTATTATTAAGCAATTATGTTTTTTTATAAATATATTTTTTTTAAACAAACTATTTATAATTTTTTTTTAAAAATTTGCAACTTTTTTTTTGGCTAAAAAATTTTTTTAGAGATTTTTTTGTAAAATATTTGCTTTTGTAAAAAAAATATATTATAATTTTCTTGTAAGTTGATAAAGCACTTACATAAAAACAAAAACAAATATCTTTTTCTGTAATAGTGATTTTTATACAAAATTTTATGGAAATCTAACTTATAAAAAAATATGTTTTAAATATAAAAAATTTATTTTATAATTAAAAATATTAAAGTAATAAGTCTATGAGCTGTTATAGTTTTATAAAAATACAAATAAAAAAGAATGGTGAATATCTTTCGAGAAAATTACCCTAATTGTGGATAAAGATAATTGTTTTGGCTACTTTGTGAAATAACAAGCAAAGTAGTTTTTTTGTGTTTAAAAAATTAATTAATTCCATTTTTAACAACACTATTATATATATTTTACTTTCTTTTTCAAATTAATTAGTATAATAAAAATATTAAAAAATAAAAAAAAATTATGAATAAACTAAAAATTTACATATTAATATGACTTCCAGCAAGTGGAAAATCAACTTATATTGAAGAAAATATTTCAAAAGATTGAATTATTATTTCATCTGATTCTATTAGATTAGAACTTTTTTGAGATGAAAATAATCAAGAAAATAATGTTTTAGTTTTTTCAACACTTTTTGATAGGTTATCTAAATTTATTAAAAATAAGCAAAAAGAAATATATATTGATGCAACAAATATTTCTTCAAAAGATAGAAAAAAAATTTTTAATATAATAAAAATAAATAATAAAAATAAACTAAAAGATTGAGCTTTGGAAAAATTGAAAAATATGTGAACTAAAAATAAACTTTCACAAAAAGAAATAAAAGAAAAATATTTTTATAAAAATTATGAAATAATTTGAGTTTATTTTGAAACTGATATACAAACTCTGATAAAAAGAGATTCTGAAAGAAAAAGAACTGTTTGAGAATATGTAATTTTAAGAATGTTATCTAGATTAGAAAAACCAAATTTAAGTGAATGATTTGATAAAATAAATTATATTAAAAATAATAATAATATTAATAAAAATTATAATAATAAAATTAATTATAATAATAAAAATTATAATAATGAAATTTTTTTAGATAATTTAAAAAAATTTCTTAATTGAGAAAATAATTTAAAAGCAGTTTTGGAAAATGATTTTTTTTTAGAAAAAAGTATTTATTGTGAACAAACTTCAAAATGGCATAAAGAAACTTTATTTGAACATTTAGAATTAATTTTATCATTAATTTCAAATAAAATTGAAAAAAAATATATAAAAATATTAAAACTGATAACAATTTTTCACGACATATGAAAACCTTTTACAAAAAATACAAAGAAAAATAATTTATTAAAAAGATGATATAAACATATTTGAGGAACTAAATTTAAGAAAAAAAATTGAGAAATAGTTGAAATAGAAAATTATGAAGATTTTCAATTTCTTTGACACGAAATTTTTTCATCAAATATTTTTTCTTTAAATTATCAAATATTATTAATTAAAAATAATATTATAAATGAAAAAGAAGCTAATTTAATTGAAACAGTTATTAGATGACATTTAGATTTTCATAAAAATATATGAAACAAATCTATAAAAATAAATAATATTATATATTGAGAAAATACAGAAATTTTTAAAATTTGAACACTTTTTTCTAAATATGATAGTAAATGAAAAATATGAAATGAATAAATTTTAATTAATTTTTCAGATATTCTTTAACTAAAAAAAATGAAAAATATTTATACAAAATTATTAGAAATAATAGAAAAAAATGAAGCTTTTTATTCTGTAATTCAAGAAATAAATTGATATAAAATAGAAAGTTTTTCATATAGGCTTGCAAATAATGAAATGTTTAAACAAGATTTTGAAAAAGAAATGAGAGGAATAGCTTTTATTTATGGAAATAAAATAAAAAAACCAAAATTATTTACGTTATGATTTCATAAATTTTTTAATTATTGAGAATGAAATACAATTAGTGAAATAAAATGAAAAGAAATTTGTTCAATTCAGGACAAAGTTGATGGTTCTTTAGTAATGTTTTGAAAATTACCTTGTTGAAAAATTATAGCAAAAAGTAAAACTTCAATAACAAGTTATGTTGCTGATTTTGCAAATAATTTTATTGCATCTGATAAAAAATTATATGATTTTGTAGAAAAATCTTTAGAAAAAAATGAATTTCCAATTTTTGAATATATTTGACCAGAAAACAGAATAGTTGTAAGTTATGAAAAAGATGAATTAGTTTTACTTTGAATTAGAAAAATAAACTGAGAATATTTTTCAGCAGAACAATTTGAAAAAATACATAATGAAAATATATCACATATAAAAATTTCAAAAATACATAAAAATATAACTTTTGAAGAAGTTTTAGAAAAACAAAAGCAAGACGAAAATTATGAAGGTTTTATAGTTAATTTTACTGATTGATACAAGTTAAAGATAAAATTACAATCATATGTAATAAAACATAAAGCAAAAGATGATATTTGAAATATAAAGAATCTTATAGAAATTTGTTTAAATGAAGAAACTGATGATTTGAAAACATTATTTATTTGAGATAAAATTGCTTTGAAATTGATTACAGATATTGAAAAAAAAGTTTTTGAATATCATAATCATATAATTAGTGAAACTGAAATACTTTTAAATGAAAATAATAAATTAATAAAAAAATTTAATTCAAATATTTTAGAAATAGAAAAAAGAGAAATAAGAAAAGAAATTGCAATAAAAAATAAACAAAGTAAATATTTTAGTTTATTAATGAAAAAATTAAGTTGAAAAAAAATTGATTATAAAGAATTTGTAAGAAATACTATTTCATATTAATAATAAAAAAAAATTATGTTAGAAAAAATATTAATAAAAAGGTTAGCAATAATTCCTGTCAAAAAAAATAACAATATAAATAAGACTAAAAAAATTACTTTTTTAGCTTGATGTATTGGTTTTGGATATGAATTCAAAAATTCTGAAATTTATAATGATTCTGTTTTAGAAATATTTGATAAAATTTTGGAAACTCTTAATGAAATTAGATGATGAAATGTTGAAAAAGTTCCACTTTTTCTTTGATTTCCAGAAAATACTCCAAATGATAAAGAATATTTTGAAAAAAGAATTACAGGTTTTGTATGAAACTTTTTAGGAATTTTTAATGAGTGAAAAAAATTAAAAAATGGTTTAATTATACCTGAATGGTTATTTGATATTAAAGATTTTTGAGCTGATCCAATTACTCAATTTCAAGATAAATGATTATTTGAAAAAGCTTTGAAAAAACAAAAAAATAAAAAATGAGATTCTCATATCGAATTACAATTTTTAACTTTTTTAGAAGAAAAAAAAGCATTACAAGAATTAGAAAAATATTTACAAAATATTTTATATTCTAAATCTTCAATAAAAGAAAGTTTGCATTTAGAATTAGAGTTTTTACTTGATTATTTTTGATTAGAAAATATAGATTTTGATAAAATTATTTTTAAAGAAATAAAATCATTTATTTCAAAATATTTATGGAAAAAATGAGATTTTTGAATATTAAAAAATATTATAAAAACACCAACTGATTTATTAAGATTATTTGCAAGTCTTACAAATTCTGATATTTCTCTTGCAACAAAAATAAAATTTCCAAAATTTAAAAGAATTCAGAGAAGATTTATTTTAGAAATATTAGAAAAATCTTGAGATTTACAAAATGATTTTGCTAAATATTCAGACCTTTGGAAAAAATTATGAGAATATATTCATCCTGGTGAATATTCAAAAAAATATCCAAAAACTTTTTGATATTTTCAAAAATTAAGAAATTGAAAATTAGAAACTTTTAATTCAAAAATTAGGGAACTTATAAAACAAAAAAATATAAATAAAATATTAGAAATATTAAAAAATAAACCTTGAATTTTTATAAGAATGTTACATGAATTACTTGAAATAGCTTGAAAAGATTATAATAAAGTTTTACAAGAATTAGAAAAAATATGAGAAAAAATAGAGTTAAAAAATTTATTAATATTAAAATCATATTTTGAAACTATTGAAAAATCTAAATATAAAACTGTAATTAATAAAAAGTGAAAAATAAAAATTTTGGAAAATAAACAAAATAGATTATTTAGCTGAGTTGATATGAAAACAGTAGAAATATTAGAAAAAATTATTCTGAAAAAATTAGAAAAAGATTCTAAAATAAAAGAATTTAATAAAATTATAGAAATTGATAAAGATAATAATAAAATTGAAAAAGAAGCTGAAACAATTTATTTATCAGAAAATCTTAAAAATATAACTATTCCTTTATCTTCTAGAAAAGCTCTTGATTGATATTATACTTGTGGAAGATGATCAAGATTTAAGCTAGATACAACTAAAACTTTGAGATTATTTTCTTATTGGAAAGAAAGAAAAAATATAACAGATTTAGATTTATCAGTAATATTTTTTAATGAAAATTTTGGGTTAATGTAAAATAAGTGTGCTACTTTTAGTATAAAAATTAGGTTTAGTACAAGAAGAGGTATACAATATTATTGTTAATAATTAATTAATTTAATAATATGCAAAAAAAACTGTCCAAAA
>JAMONT010000013.1 GCA_027066455.1 Candidatus Altimarinota bacterium | reverse complement strand
TGGAAGGTTATGATTGAGATATGGATGAAGAACCAGAAATCATAGAAAAAGCTGTTGAAATAATTAAGCAAGCAAAAAAAGGTTCTACTTCATTATTACAAAGAAAACTTTGAGTTTGATATGCTAGAGCTGCAAAGATTCTGGATATTTTAGAAGATATGTGAATTGTTTGACCAAGTAATTGAAGTAAACCTAGAGAAGTTTATGTTGATTAAAAATCAAAAACTATTTTCTTAAAAAAATAGTTTTAAAAATAAAAAAAAATGAGTATATTGTGTGTAAAAAATATATATTTAATTATAAATTATGAAAAAACAATTTCTTCAAAAATTATGATTTTCTCCAAAAGAAAATTCTAATAATGTTTATATAAAAACTTTTAAAGATAATTATATTTTAGAAGTTGATTTTGATAAAAATATTTTTAATTTTTGATGAAAAATATTAATTTGAAAAAATAAGATTCAAAATATTGCAAAACCTGAAGATTGGGTTGTTTTTGAGTGTGTAAATAGATTGCTTGAAAAATGATATAATCCAGAAGATATTATTTTAGAAAAAGTTTATCCAACAGGTCATTGAACAAGTTGAAGGCTTGATATTTTAGTTAAAAAAGACTGAAATGCTTTTTTAATGATAGAATGTAAGACTTTGTGAAAAGAGTTTGATGTTCAATTTAAGAAAATGCAAAAAGATTGAGGGCAACTTTTTACTTATTTTCAACAAGATAGAAAAGCAAAATATTTAGTTTTATACACTTCAGATATTTCAGAAAATTTTAAAAATGAAGATTATAAAAATGAAATAGTAACTATTGAAGAGCACTATAAAGAAACTACAAGTGTTGTAGATTTTTATGATAGATGGAATAAAGTGACAAAGCAAAATTGAGTTTTTGAAGATTGGGTAAATTCATATAAATTTGAGTCAAAAACTTTAACTTTAAAAGATTTAAAGCCTATTAAACAAGAAGATGCATCAATTATTTTTAATAGTTTTTTAGAAATTTTAAGAAAAAATACAGTTTCTGACAAACCTAATGCTTTTAATAAAATTTTTACTTTATTTTTATGTAAAATTCATGATGAATGAGTAAAATGAGAAAATCAAGAATTAGATTTTCAATGGGTTGAAGGAAGAGATAATCATGTTGATTTTCAACTTAAATTAACAGATTTATATAAAAAATGAATGAAGGCACTTCTTGATAAAGAGGTTACAGATTTTAGTGAAGAAGAATTTAAACAAAAATTTGGTTCAGCTTCAATAACTGATGAAATAAAAAATTCTATTTTAGAGGAGTTTTCAAAAATTAGATTAGAAAAAAATAATGAATTTTCTATTAAAGATGTTTTTGATAATGAGACATTTATTGAAAATTGAATTGTATTAAAAGAAGTAGTTGAATTATTACAAAAATATCAAATTAGATATGAAGAAAAACAACCTTTTTTATGAGATTTTTTTGAGCTTTTATTAACAACTTGATTAAAACAAGAAGCAGGTCAATTTTTTACACCAGTTCCAATAGCTAAATTTATTTGTAAATCAATTCCAATAAAAAATATAATTGATGAAAAAATTAAAAAATGAGATTCAAATGATTTACTGCCAGCTACAATTGATTATGCTGCTTGAAGTTGACATTTTTTAACTGAATCAATGGAAGAGATTCAATCAATTTTAAAAAATGTTACTTTTGAAAATGCTTGAAGAGATATTAAACAACAATTAAAATCACGGACTTGAAATTTTGATTGGGCAATAAAATATATGTATGGAATAGAAAAGGATTATAGACTTGTAAAAACTGCAAAAGTTTGATGTTATCTTCACTGAGATTGAGTTGCAAATGTTATTCATTGAGATTGACTTGATAGTTTTGAAAAATCAAAAAAATATAAAGGTCTATTGTCTGAATATACAGCTAATGATAAAAAAGAAAATGCTAAATTTGATTTAGTCCTTTCAAATCCCCCTTATTCAGTAGGTTCTTTTAAATCAAACTTAAAAGAATATGCAAAAAATGATTTTGAATTATTTTCAAAACTTACAGAGCAAAGTTCAGAAATTGAAGCATTATTTATAGAAAGAACTTCTCAACTTTTAAAAGAATGATGAATTGCAGGAATAATTTTACCAAGCTCAATTTTAAGCAACACTTGAATTTATACAAAAGCTAGAGAAATAATTTTAAAAGATTTTGAAATTATTGCAATTACAGAATTAGGTTCAAATACTTTTATGGCCACTGGAACAAATACAGTAACTTTATTTTTAAGAAAAAGAAATAAATATTTTGCTCAAAATCTAGAATATTCAGTAGATAAATTTTTTGAAAATAAAAACGATACTACATTAAATTGAATAGAAAAAGCAGTTTCTAAATATGTATCAGAAGTTTGGGAATGATTAAATTTTGAAGACTATAAAACACTTTTAGAAAAATCTCCAAATGAAAAAATAAAAAATCATGAAATTTTTAAAGATTATGAAAATAAAATAAAATCTAAAAATTTTTTTGATGAAATTTTGAAAATAGAAAAAGAAAAATTATTTTATTTTGTTTTAGCTTATCCTCAAAAGGTAGTTTTAGTTAAATCTAATAAATGATTATGAAAAACTAAAGAAGAAAAAAAACAAGAAACTAAAGAGGAAAAAGAATTTTTATGATATAAATTTTCAAAAGATAAATGAATTTTAGCAATAAAATGATGAAAAAAAATAGACGATTGTACTCAATTATTTGATTCTGAAAAAGAGGATAATTGAGAAAAAGTAAGTACATATATTTATGATGCATTTTTATGAAAATATACAAGAATTATAGATAAAAGTTTAAAAAATAATGTATCAAGAATTTTTTTATATAAAATGTTTAATTTTAAAACTTTAGAAAAAGGACTTTTTGAAAAGAAGATTGCTACAATAGAAAAAAAAGAAATAAAATTAAATACAAAATGGCCTGTTAAAAAATTAGGATGAAAAGGTTGAGTCTGTGAAATAAAAATTTGATGAACACCAAGTAGATGAAATTATGACTATTGGGAAAAATGAGATAATATATGGGTGTCAATATCAGAAATGAATTGAGATATTATAGTTAATTCAGAAGAAAAGATTAATGATTTATGAGTAAAAAAATCAAATGTTAAATTAATAAAGAAGTGAACAACTTTATTAAGTTTTAAATTAAGTATTTGAAAAACTGCAATAGCAGGAAAAGATTTATATACAAATGAGGCAATAGCTTGATTGTGTTTAGAAAATGAAAATGATTTTCTTAATAAATATATATATTATTTGTTCAATTTAAAATTTATTGATTTAGAAAAATGAAATTTTAATGCTTTTTGAAAAAGTTTAAATTCTGCTTTTTTGAAAGATGAAGTAAAAATACCAGTTCCACCAATCAAAATTCAAGAAAAAATAATAAAAGAAATTGAAGAATTAGAAGAAAAATCAAAAACAGTTGTAATAAATGATTTACAAGAACAAAAAAATAATATTTTAAAAAAATATCTTTAAAAAAATGAAAAATAATTTAAGACAAAAAATATTTAAAGCTGTTGAAAATAATAGACTTAAATTAATTGAATGAAAAAGAAAATGGTATAATTATATTATTTCTATTCAAGAATTAACTATAGCAAGAAATAATAAAGAATGATTTTTTATTGATGTTTTTAATGAAAATGATTCTTTTATAGAAAGAGTTGTAATTGAAATAAAAATTGTGTGTGAATTTTGAAGTATACACAATAAGTTATTTTTAAAAAATTAAAATTCCTCTTCCTTCTCTTGAAAAACAAAAAGAAATTGTCCAAAAAATTGAAATTTTGGAAGAAAAAATTGAAAAATTAAAG
>JAMONT010000012.1 GCA_027066455.1 Candidatus Altimarinota bacterium | reverse complement strand
TGTATTTATTATTTGGTAAACTAGAATAAATCCCAACTCATGGAGCTGAAATATCTACTTTTTCTCAATAATTTGAAAAACTTGCTCTTTCTAATTTTGAATCAACAGCAGCAACTGTAATTGTTCCAGCACAACCTCAAGGAATAAAATTACTTGTGTCAATATTAGAATTTCAACTAGCTGCAACAACTATTATTCATTTACTTGAAACTGATTTTATTCAATTACAAATAGAATTTTCCTTTGGATTTCATCTTCAACCCAAACTCATATTCACAATATCTATATTATTTTCTTTCACATATTCCAAAGCTTTCAAAATACCATAGCTTGGACAAAATCATCTTTTATTACAAATTTTTAAAGGCACAAATTCAACATAAGGATTAACTCAAATTATTCCTTTTCAATTTAAATTTGCTCCAATTGTTCCAGCAACATGAGTTCCATGACCTTGATCATCCCATCCATCATCATCTTTATTCACAAAATCTTTTCACTTGCTCACTTTTCCTTTCAAATCAGGATGATTATAATCTATACCTGTATCAATTATACCAATTTTTATTTTCTTTTTCAATTTGTTTGTTTGCTTTTCCAATTTACTCAAATATTTTTCCGGAGCATATTTTTTTACTCACCAAGTTAAATCCAAATTTTCTCAACTCAAATCAACTTTTTTTTCTTCTTTTTTTGCAGCTCCTTTCTCCCCATCGGGGAGAGAGGATTCAGGAGAGAGGGTTTTAGAAGATTCAGCAGAAAGGGTATTTATCCCAAAAACTTCCGGAGTAACTATTTCTATTCCTAAAAAGCTTTCAGGAATATTTCCATTTTTTATATCATCAAGCATTTCAAGAGCAAAAATACTTTGTTTATTTATAAATAATTCAAAAAAATTATTTTTTTCATCCAAGTACATAAAATCTACTCTTATTTTTTCATCAAATTTTCTCAAAAGTTTCAAAACATTTTCTTTTTTTAATTTTGTTTTTATAATCAAATTATACTCTTCACCTTCTTCCATAGAATCTTTTATAGTTTCTAGAGCTTCTTTTTTTTCTTGTTTTGTAGAAGCAACACTTTCATCTATATTTTCTTCTAAATTTTCTTGTTTTGTAGCTCAACTAATAACTTTCAAAACAACTACTTTTATAGCTTCTTTTGATTTTTCTTTCATCTCAAAACTACTACTTTCATCTTTTATTTCTTCTTTTACTTTCTCCAAATATTCTTTTACTTCTTTTTGTTTTTCTTCTAATCTATTTTTTATATCTTTATTTCTTGTTTTAGAATCTATTTTTTCTATTGTATTTTCTACAATATTTTCAACTTTATCTAAAATCAAAACATTTTTCTCTTGTTCTCTTTCTACTTTTTCTTTTTCAAGTGCATAAATTGTTCCAATTTGAAAATTTGAAATTAGCATAAAAAGTAAAATAAAAAGTGAAAATATTTTTCTTAACTTGCTGGAATTCATAAATTTTATAAAATTAGTAAAATAAATATAAAAACACAAAAAAAAGGTATCAAAAAATTGATACCTTTTTTTATAGAAAAAGTAAAAAAATCTGTTTTAGGCAAAAATTTAGTTTTTTTAGCATAAATATTTTTTGTTAATTTCTAATACTTTATTTATAATTTTTTTACAAAATTTTGCAAGTTCTTTTTTAAAGAAAATTTTTTAGCTAAACTTTTTTTTGATTTTTTAGAGAAAAATATAAAAAAAATAACTTGAAAAAAAAATATTATTTATATAATAGGAAATATAATTTAATTATTAAAAAATAAAAAAATGTGAAAAAAAGATAAAAATAGTGATAAAGAAAAAGATATTTTTGAAGAAATGGAATCTGAAATAGAAGAATTTGAAAATGAAGAAGGTGAAATAAATGAAGAAAAACTTTGTGAAAATGCTAATTGTGAACTTCTTGAAGATGTGGAAAAAGATTTGGAAAAAAAAGAAGAAGAAAAAACTAGAGATGTTTTAGCTAGAGTTCAAGCTGATTTTGAAAATTTTAAAAAAAGAGTTGATAGAGATAAGGATGATATGATTTTTTTCTTGAAACAAGATATTTTCAAAAAAATTCTTCCTTTTGTTGATGATTTAGATAGAATTATAAAAGCTACAGATCCAGAAAATACAGATACTTGAATTTATGAATGAACTGTTGCTTTACAAAAAAAATTAAATGGAGATTTAAAAAAATTATGACTTGAAACTTTTAATTCTATTTGACAAGAAGTTAATCCATCATTACATGATGTTATGACTACAGTTCCTTGAAAACCTGAATGAATTATTTGTGATGAATTCGAGAAATGATATATGATAAATAAAAGAGTTTTAAGACATGCAAAAGTAGTTGTAGGAGCTTGAGAATAATATTTTAACAAAAAATAAATGAAAAACTTTTTACTTGAAAATTTTTGAATTATAAGCTTTATTCTTTGAATATTTTTGGCTTTTTTAATATGATTTATTATTTGAAGAATTTTGAAATATAAAGAAATAAAAAAACAAAGAAGTGATTCTATAAAACAATCAAAATCAGTAATTTTAGGTTGAGTTTATGAAAAGATTTTGCCTTTTTTACCAAAATTTCCATATAAACCAAAAGATATGGTTTTTGTTGGAAAATGAACAGATTATATTATTTTTGATGGACTTTCTGAATGAAGACTAAAAAAAATTATTTTTATGGAAGTAAAAAGCTGAAGAAGTCAGTTGAATAAAAATGAAAAACAAATTAGAAATATAATTTTAGAAAAAAAAATTGATTATATAGAATATAGAGTATAATATAAAAAAATAAAAAACTTTTATGAAAAATAATAAAAAAATTTGAGATAAAGCTGAAATAATAGCAATAAATTATATGCAAAAAAAAGCTTATGAATTAATAACTACAAATTTTAAATTTTGAAAAGTTTGAGAAATAGATTTGATTTTTAGATGAGATTTTTGAAAAACTATTTTTGTAGAAGTAAAATACCGAAGCTCAGAACAATTTGGAATTTGAGAAGATTCTATAGATTATTTCAAAAGACACAAACTTTTAAAAACTATACAAAATTATTGTTTTTTAAAAAGAATAAATGAAGAAAATATTAGATTTGATGTAATTTCTATAACAAAATGAGAAAAAAGTTATAAATTAATACATTATAGAAATGAAAGTTTAGAAGATTAAGAAAACTAAAAAAATATTATTTAAATAAAAAAAAAATTATGAAAGAAGTTAGTGAAGTTGTTATAAATGATGCATTTGAAAATGCTAAAAAACAAATACAAAATTCTTGTAATTTATTTGAAGATTGTCATTCAGATGAAAATATTTATGCAATTATTTCAGAACCAAAAAGAATTATAGAAGTCAATATCCCTGTTAAAATGGATAACTGAAAAGTGAAAGTTTTTACAGCTTATAGAAGCCAACATAATGATAGTAGATGACCTTTTAAAGGTTGAGTTAGATTTCATCAAGATGTTAATAAATCTGAAGTAAAAGCTCTTTCTATGTGGATGACTTTTAAATGTGCTGTTGTTGATATTCCTTTAGGTTGAGGAAAAGGTTGAATTATTGTAAATCCAAAAGAATTATCAATTTGAGAATTAGAAAGATTGTCAAGAGCTTATGTTAGAGCACTTTATAAATATCTTTGACCTGAAAAAGATATTCCGGCTCCTGACGTTAATACAAATGCACAAATTATGGCTTGGATGATGGATGAATACTCAACTCTTGTTTGAAAAAATTCTCCTTGAAGTTTTACAGGAAAACCTTTGAGTTCTGGTGGTAGTTTGGGAAGAGCAACAGCAACAGCTCAAGGTTGAGTTTATGTTTTACAAAAAATTTTGGAATTAAAAGATGATAATATAAAAGATAAAAAAATAATTATTCAATGAGCTTGAAATGCTGGACTTACTTTTGCAAAATTAATAGAAGATTTATGATGAATTGTTGTTTGAATTTCAGATTCTAAAGGTGGAATTTATAATGAAAAAGGTTTTGATTTAGAAAAAATTACTGAAATGAAAAAAAATAGAAAATCAGTTATAGAATATGAAGAAGCTGAAAAAATTTTTGATGATAAAATTTTAGAAATGGATTGTGATATTTTAGTTCCAGCAGCACTTGAAAATCAAATTACAATTTTAAATGCTAAAAATATTAAAGCTAAACATGTTTTAGAATTAGCTAATTGACCAACAACTCCAAATGCTGATAAAATTCTTACAGAAAAAAATATTACTTTAATTCCAGATATTTTAGCAAATGCTTGATGAGTTATGGTAAGTTATTTTGAGCAAGTTCAAAATAATACAAATTATTACTGGGAAGAAGAAGAAATATCAAAAAAATTATTTAAAAAAATAACAAAATCAACACTTGAAGTTTTTAAAATTTCAGAAGAATATAAAACTGATTTGAGAAGCGCAGCTTATATAATTTCTATAAAAAGAGTTATAAATGCAATGAAGGATAGAGGAGAAGTTTAAAAAATTTTAAAATAAATAAGTTTTTAAGCTTTTTTTTTAAAATAATTAAGAAATTTTTGCAAACTAAAAAAAAATATGATATTATATAAATAATATTAATTAACCTAAAAAAAATATTATGAATATTTGACATATTTTAAAAATAGCTATTGAAAAAGGAGCTGCTGATATTATTTTAACTAGTTGATTTTATCCTTCTTTAAAATTGTATTGAGAAGTTTATCCTTTAGAAGATTTTGGAATTATTGAATCAAAAGAAGTGAGACAACAACTTTATAGACTTATGAGTGATTTTCAAATAAAAGAATTTGAAGAGGAATTGGAAATAGATTTTTCTATTGAAATAAAAGGTTTTTCTAGATTTAGGGTAAATATTTTTAACCAAAAAAATGGTATCTGAGCTGTAATGAGAGTTATTCCTTCAGAAATTCCTGAGTTTGAAAATCTAAATCTTCCTGAACAAATAAAAAATTTTGCTCATCAAAAAAATGGTTTAATTTTAATTACAGGTTCTGTTGGTTCTGGTAAATCTACAACTCTAGCTTCACTTATAAATGAAATAAATAAAACAGAAAAAAAACATATTATTACTGTTGAAGATCCTATAGAATTTATTTATAAACATGATAAATCTATTGTTGAACAAAGGGAGGTTTGAGTTAATACAAAGAGTTTTGATACTTGATTGAAATATTCTTTGAGGCAAGCTCCTGATGTTATTATGGTTTGAGAAATGAGAGATTTAGAAACTTTTAAATTAGCTTTAAGAGCAGCTGAAACTGGTAATTTAGTTTTTGCAACTTTACATACATCTGGTGCTGCTAGAACAGTTTCAAGAATTATTGATATGTTTCCTTGAGATGAAAAAGAACAAGTTAGACAACAATTAAGTGAATCTTTACTTTGAGTTGTTTGGCAAGCTTTACTTAAAAAACCAGATTGAAAATGAAGAGTTGCTGCTGTTGAAGTTCTTGTAAATACTACAACTGTTGCAAATATGATAAGAAAGGATATTACTCATCAAATAGATAATGCAATAGAAACAGGAGCTTGAGATTGAATGGTAACTATGAGAAATTATTTGGAAAAACTTAGAGATGAATGAAGTATCTCTGAAGAGTCTTATAAAACTAATATGAAACAATTAGTTAAAGAATAAAAAATCCCTCTCTCTTGAATTCTCTCTCCCTGATAGGGAGAAAGAGATTACAAAAAAATTTAGTAATTAAAAAAAATAAAAAAATTTTACAAAAATAAAAATAAAAAAATGAAAATAACTTTCGAAATAAAAGATGAACATATAAGTAAATTAAAATATCTTATTCTAGGTGTTTTTATAATTCTTGCTATATCATATGCTTATTTTTTTGAATGAGCAAACACAAATATTTATTTACTTTTAGCTGTAATTTTTGCTATTTATATGGCAATTAATTTGTGAGCAAATGATGTTGCAAATAATATGTGACCAGCTGTTTGAGCAAAAGCAATAAGTCTTGGTTGAGCAATTATTTTAGCTATGATTTTTGAAGCATCTTGAGCTCTAATTGCTGGTTCTGATGTAATTGATACCATAAAATGAGGAATTATAGATAGATCACAAATAGAATGAGAAATGCAATTTATTGCAATTATGCTTTCAACACTTCTTTGAGCTGCTTTATGGGTAAATATTGCAACTTTTCTAAAAGCACCAGTTTCTATTACTCACGCTATTTTTTGAGGTTTAATTTGAGCTTGAATAACTAGTGCTTGATTATCAATAGTAAACTGGGGTATGGTTTGAAAAATTGCTATAGCTTGGGTTATTGCAATTTTTATGTGAGCTTTTGTTGCTATATTATTATATATTTCAATTAGAAAAACTATTTTAAAACAATCTCATATGTGAGAAGCTGCAAAACATTGGGTTCCAATTTATGTTGCAATGATGACTTGAATTTTTGCATTATATTTAATACTAAAATGATTTAAAAGTAAAATGACTTGAGTTAAAGAATTTTTAGAAAATTATTCTTTTAGTTTCAATGCTATGGCAATTTTTGTCTCAGTTATAATTTGAGTTTCTATATATACTTATTTAATTATAAAATATAAAAATAAGCAAAAAACATTTTTTGAAGATAATAAAGAATTTGTAAATAAATTATTTAATCTACCACTTGTTTTTGCTGTTGCTCTTCTTTCTTTTGCACATTGAGCAAATGATGTTGCAAATGCAATTTGACCATTAGCAGCTATTTATGAAGAAGTTAAAAATACATCTGAAAGTGTTTCAAAAATTTGAGTTCCTTTTTGGATAATGATTCTTTGAGCTTTATTTTTATCTTTATGATTAGCTGTTTTTTGAGCAAGATTAATAAAAACAGTTTGAAATCAAATTACAAAATTAGACCAAACAATGGCTTATTCAATAGCTCTTTCAGCAGCAACAACAGTAATAATTGCCTCAGCTCTTTGAATACCAGTTTCAACTACACAAATAGCTTTAGGATGAGTTTTTTGAATATGACTTTATAGACAATATTTAAAAAGAAAACAGTGAAAAACAAAAGAAGTTATAAAAATTTCTAAATTAAAATGAATATTACTTTCTTGGGTAGTTACTTTACCAGTAGCTTGAGCTATTTCTGCTATGACTTATTTAGTTATTATGAATGTAAGTTAGATTTTAAATTAAAAAAAGAAAAAGTTTTATTTTAAAAAAAGTATGTGAAATAAAAATACTATTAGTTATAGATTAATATAGGAAAAAAGATATAAAATTGAATTAAAAAAATAATCAATAGTCGTAGAATTTTGAAAAATAATTAAAATTAAAAATCATCTCACATTGGATTATAATAAATTTTTTTTTCTTTTTTAGTATTTTTTTCTTCCTCTTCAAGAATATCTTGTTCTATTTGGTCATCTATTTTGTCCTCTATTTTATCTATATTTAATTTTTCTAACTTAACAGAATTTTTTATATTTTTTTCTTCATTTTTTAAAATATCTGTAATTTTATCTATTTTTTCTTTAGTTTCTTCAACTTTTTTTATTCAATTTTCTACAACTTCTATATTTTCATTAATAGAATCTTTTGTGTCTAATACTTTTTTTCTAATAGAATCAACAGAACCTTTCACTCAAGAAATTCAAGAATTAATAGTATCAAAATATTTTTTTATGTTTGGATTATCTTCACTTATAAATTCTTTGAATTCACTAAATGTTTTTTTTCAGTCAAGTACTTCTTTCAAAGCTCTAACTTTTACAGAAAAATTACTTCAAAAATGAGATTCAATAAAATCTGTAGTTTGAGGTTTTAAAAAAATTAACATTATATAAATTCATATAATTATTAAAATAGTAGAAATAATTTTTTTTAGCATAGGTTTTTTTATTAATAAAAAAATATTAGTATCATTTTACTAATATTTTTTTTTAAATCAAAATTTATTTTTATTAATTTTTTTATATAATTAATATACATATACATAATGAATTTTAAAAAACAAAGTTGCTAAATTCCATAATAAAAATATAACAATAAACAAAATAATAGATATTTTTATATATTTTAATCATCTTTTTTTTCTATCTTTTATATCTTTCTTTGTTAAATAAAAATATAATCATATTAAAAATATTATTAATGAAGTTATGAATCAAAGAAAAAAAACATATTCTAAAGTATCTAATAATATATCTATAAAAGTTCTTTCTTTTGGCCATAGACTATTTCAAGAAAAAGCTTCACTTTGCTTTCCAAAAACACTTAAAAAACTAATACTAGTTCATAATATATAGAAAAATAATTTTTTTATTTTTTTCATAAGTTTTTTTGTTAAAATATTTAAAATATATTTCCTTAAACAACTATATCTTTATCAGGATCATAAACTTTTTCTTTATAAACTGATAATTTTTTATTTTTATTAATTTGAAAAAGTAATGGAGAAGCTACAAAAATAGAAGAATATGTTCAAATAATAGTTCAGAAAATCATTGTTAAAATAAATCCTGAGATAGTTTCAGGCCCCAAAAATAATATAGCAAATAACACAAATAAAACTGTTACACTTGTATAAATACTTCTTGTCAAAGTTTCCGAAACAGACATATTTATTATTTCTTCTAAATCTTTTTTCTTTTTTCATCAATAAGTTTTCAAATTTTCTCTAATTCTATCAAAAACAACAATTGTATCATTTATAGAATAACCTAAAATAGTTAAAAGTGCTGTTACAAAAAAGGTATCTATTTTGAAATCTACTAAAAAACTACCAGCATAAATATATAATCAGGTTGAAATTATAACATCGTGCAACAAGGTAATAAGTGCAACTCAAGCAAAAGATAAAGAACTTACTCCAGAAACACTTCCAGAAAAGGCATATGCAATATATATGGAAATGGCAACAAGAGCAATAGCTAAGGTTATAAATGCTGTTTTTTTAATATAATCTCAAAAACTTTTTCAAATATTTGTATATTTAGCAATTTTTATAGTTGAATTATCTTTTTTTAAAATATTAGTAATATTTAATTTTAAATCTTCTCTTATATCATCAAAATCTGTTTGTAACTTTTTTTCATCTTCTACTGTATCACTTGCAAAAAGCTGGTTATTAAATCAAACAATAACAACAAATTTTTCTTCACCAGAAACTTTATAAACTTTTGTATCATTTACAACTTTTTCCAAATGTTTCTTAGTTCAATTTTTATTATAAACTTCATATTTTATATCAGAAGTTAGTTCAGAAATATCTTTTTTATATTTTTCTAAATCTATTTTTCAAGCATAAGAATATTCAATTTGGCTTCATCAAGTCATATCTATTCCCAAATTATATGGGAAAAATTTTATAGCTATAATAGAAATAATAAATAATATAGCTGAAATAGCTAAATAAATAGCTCTTTTTTTTGTAACATTTAACATTTTTTTTTAGTTAGTTATTAATTTTTTTTGATTTTATTTATTTTTTTGAATTTAGCAAGAGTAAGTAGTAGAAAAAATTTTATTTTTCTATTTTTTCTTCACTTTTTTTCTCAATTTTTTCATTTCTAACATCAATGTACTTTTTTAATAATCTTACAATATTTTTTTCTATTTCAATTTTTCTAGCTAAATCATCTTGTAATTTTTTATTTTCTTCTTGCATAGAATTAATTAATTTCTGTTGTTTTGTAAAAATTTGTTTTAATTCTTTTATTTCTTTTCAATCATTAAATTCTTGAAGAGACAACCAATTAAAATCTAATCTTTCATCTTGAAATTTTTTTCTAATATTTTTTTCTACCTCTAAATAAAATTTTTTATCTATTTTTTCTTCTATTTCTTTTTCTTTAATTGAGTAGACAATTTTTAATTCTTTTTTATCTTCTTTTTTTTCTACTGAAATATTAATTAAATGAATATTTTTATATTCTTTGTCTATTAATTCTTTTGAATATAAAAGGATTTGTCTACTTGTGTCTACTATAATATTTTCTTTTGAAATAATATTTGCTGTTCTAATTAGTTCAATTTTTAAATCTATATCTTTTCCAATTTGTCTAGACAAAGAATTAACAATATTTTCTTTTAAATCTTTATAAAAAATAATATTTTCAGGAATTTTTATAATTGATTTTACTTCCAATTTTTCTTTTAAATTTTTTTCTATTTCAAGAAAAGAAATTTCTATATTTTCATTTTCTTTTTTTAAAATTTCATCTAAATAAATAAAAATTTCTTTTTTATAAATAATATTTTCTTTTATTTTTATCAAACTTCAAAATAAAGGAATAGAAATTATTAAAATTCAAATAATTACAAAAGAAATATTTTTTATCATATATTTTTGATTTTCAGATTTATTTGGAAAAAATCAATATAATAAAAAAACAAAAACTCAAACTAGAATTATAGCAAAAAGGTTGGTTGTAAAAAGCATAAAACTACTCCAAGCTAAATAAAAATTAGTTAAATAAAGTTCTATTCAAACAACAGCCAAAGGAGGTAAAAGTGAAGCTGCCATTGCAACTCAGGCAATTGATTCTCCAAGTCTTGAATATTGCAAAGATAAAATTGCTACAAAAGCAGAAAAAATTGCAATAAAAAAATCTAGGATATTAGGACTTGTTCTAGCTAAAATTTCTGATGTTTCAGTATCTATAGCAACTAAAAATGAAAAAATATATCACATTCAAATTGAAGCTAAAATACTTATTAAAAGTACTTTTAAAGATATAAAAAGTGCTTTTTTTTCTCAATTAGTTATTGATAAAGAAATTCAATTTATTGGTCTTAAAAGTGGTGCAATAAGCATTGCTCAAATTATTACTGCAACAGAATTTTGTATTAAACCTAGAGTTGCAATAGAACTAGAAAGAAAAATTTCAAACCAATATAATCTATCTCATTTAGAATGTTCTTTTGTATTAACAGCTATTTTTTGTTTATCTTCAGGTTCTAATTCTAAGACAGCTATTTTATTAAAAAAATTTTTTATCTTATCTTCAGAACTTATTTCTTCTTGCATTTTAATTTTTTTTTATAAAAATATTATTCTATATAATACAAAAAAAAGTATTTTTTCAAAATTAAAAATTAAAAAAATATATTGTGATTTTTTTACCTTATTTTTCATTCTTCCAAAATAACCTCTTTTCACCAAGTTTTTTTAGAAATTTTATAAGAATTATTTTGTATTAAATCTGAAATATTATAATCTCAAGAAATAATTAATTTTTTATTATTACCAGGATTATCAAAGTTTATAATAGATAAAGAATCTCAGACTTTAACAAAAAAACTTTTTGAAGTATAATTTTCTGTTGAATTTCAAGTTAGAGTTTTTTCAATTCAAGAATTTATTTTATACTTAATACCTCATCATCTTACTCAAATACTCATAGTTATTTTTCATGATTTTTTAAAAGTTATTGCTGATGGTAAAATATCTAGAGGATATATAATTTTTTTTGAAGCTCAAAAACTTAATTTTGGGTTTCAGGAAAAAGCTTTTACTTCTAGTTTTTCTCAAGTATTTACTAAAACATTAACAGAAGTTGCTCCAGTATTGTATGTTGGTAAAATATTTGTTCAAAATTCTAAAGTTGAAGCCACAGCTCAAGTAGCATAAGAAACAATTCAGGAATTTAATAATTCTATATTTATAGTTCAAGTTTCTGTAAAATTTAATCACAAAATTTCATCTTTTTTTAAAGAATATTCTAAGCTAGAAAAACTTTCCACCTCTAAAGTATTTTCTCATATTTGTATAGATTGTGCATTAATATCTCATAAAAATTCTTGTATTTTTTTTTCTTCTTCTAGATTTTCTAATCTTTTAGAATTTACTTTTAAAGAATTTTGTATTTGAAATTGTATAAAAATAAAACTAAAACTCATAAGTAAAGTTAAAAAAAATACCCAAATTAGAATAGAAGCTTTTTGTTTTTTTTGTATTTGCATTTTTCTATAAAATAATATATAATAAATTCATTATATAAAAAATATTCTTTATTTCCAATTAATTTTTAAAAAAATGCCTACTAAAAAAACTGACACTAAAAAAGTGGCTAAAAAAATTCTCACAAAAGAAGAAATTGATAGAAAAGATTTAGCTAAAAAAATTCTTAATTTAGATAGTGATTGAATGAAAAAAGTTAGGGAAAAAGTAGAAAATAAATTGAAGGAAGAAATTTTGGAAGAAGAAAAAAAAAGAGAAATAGATACTAGTCGTTTTCATGAACTTGAAAATGTTATTAGGGATTTTTTGAAATTACAAAATTCTGAAAAAGCAATAAATATGATTTTTTCAGGTGCTTTAAAACTTTGAAGTTCTGATGTTCATTTTGATAATTATGAAAAATATGTTGTTTTGAGATTTAGAATGGATTGAGTTTTAGTAGATATTTTTAAATTAACTAAAAAAGAATATAAACTTTCTTTAGAAAAAATAAAATATTCTAGTCATTTAAAATTGAATATTAATAATATTCCTCAAGATTGAAAATTTAATGTTATGGTTTGAAATAATAAAATAGATATAAGAGTTTCAACTTTACCAACAAAATTTTGAGAAAATGTTGTTTGTAGATTACTTGATAGTTCTAATTCTGTAATTGATTTTGAAAGTTTGGGATTTTTTTGGGTTTCAAAAAAAATTATAAATGAAGTAATAAGAAAAAAAACTGGTTTGATTTTGGTAACAGGTCCAACTGGTTCAGGTAAAACTACAACTCTTTATACAATGCTTTCAAAAATTAATTCAAGAGATAAAAAAATAATAACTCTTGAGGATCCTGTGGAATATCAATTAGATTGAGTAATTCAATCTGAAATAGATGAAAAAGCTGGTTATACTTTTGCAATTTGATTAAGGGCTTTATTAAGACAAGATCCTGATATTATTATGGTTTGAGAAATAAGAGATTCTGATACTTTAGAAATAGCAACAACAGCTTCTTTAACAGGACATTTGGTTCTTTCAACTTTGCATACAAAAAGTGCTGCTGACACTCTTGATAGACTTATAAATATGTGAGTTGAACCATATATTTTAGCATCAGCTCTTGATACAATTATTGCTCAAAGATTAGTTAGAAGAATTTGTCCAGATTGTAAAAAAGAAGTTGAAAAATCAAAAGCTGAAACTGTTATAATAGAAAATATTTTTAGAGATATATGAATGAAATGATTAGAGGCCAAAAATATAAAATTATATGAATGAAAATGATGTTTACAGTGCAACTGAACTGGTTATAAATGAAGAGTCTGAATTTATGAAATAATAAATTTGAATGATAATTTGAGAAATATTATAAGAGAAGGTTCAAATGTTGAAACAATAATGAGAGAAGCAAAAAAATGAGATATGATAACAATGAAAGAAGATTGAATTTTAAAAGCAATGAAAGGTTTTACAACTATTGAAGAAATTTTGAGAGTTTTATAAAATATTTTTCTACTAATTTTAAAATACAAAAAACTAACTAGACAAAAAATAAAAATAAAAAATCTTTTTTTGAGTAGACAAAAAATAAAAAATAGCTTTTAAAACAGAAAAACTAAAGTAGACGAAGTAGACAAAAAGTAAAATAAAAAATATATTAAAAAATATATTTAATATCTTGTAAAGTGAAAATGTTAAAAACTTGTTTAAAAACAAGTTTTTTTTAGTATACTACAAGCAAATTTTTATTTATATTATGTATACAAAAAAATGAATTATAATCTTTTCCAAAAAATTACTTCTGTTTTTTTAATTTTTGTGTTCTTTTTTTCTATAACTTTTAAAATACCATTATACAAAAATGTATTCAATTTTGGAACTTCTTATGCAGAAAACTGAAATGATAGATACAATATTGTAAGTATTTTTGTTGATGAAGAAATTTATCCAGAAATAAAAAGTGAGCTTGATAGATATGCTAAAGATATTTCTTGAGTATTAGAAAAAACAAGAGCTGTAATTGTTCCTGTTCCTAAAAGTTCAGACCCATTTTCTATAGCTTCTTTAAATGAAAAATTTTATTATGAAGGTTATGATAAAGATTCAAAATTAATTTGAACTGTTTTAGTTGGACAAATTCCTTTTGCTGTTGTTAATGATTGAAGTGAAAATTCCAGAACAATTTTCCCTTATGTTGATTTTGAAGATAAATGATTTATTTATAATCATAAAACAAAAAAATATGAAAAAAATAAAAAATTAAAATGAAAATTAAAAGCAGAAATTTGGCATGGAGTTATTTCTCCTAATTCTTCTGATAAAACAGAAATTCAAGCTTTAAAAGATTTTTTTGATAAAAATCATGATTTTTATACTTGAGAATGAAATTTTAAAAAAGAACATTGAATAATAAATTGAAAAATTTGAGAAGAAGTGAAAGAAGATTATAAACCATATGTTTTTTATTATGATTGAATAAGAGAAAATAAGGCACTTGTTTATACTAATTATAAGGCTTATGAAAATTCAATGGCTAATCTTGAAGATTTGAGTTATAATAGATTTACAAAAAAATTATCAGATAATATAAAAGATGTTTATTCTGATTGATGATATACTAAATGACAAAAAGCAACTATAAAAAAATTAATGTGAGTTGATTTAGATATTTGAGTTTGAAAAATAGAAACCTCAAAAATTCCAGATATTCATACTAGAAGAATTATAGAAAATTCTGTTAAAAATTTTTCTGAAATATTTAATGAAAAACTTTTTTGAGATGTTGCAAAAGATGTGCATAATGCAGGAAGATATAATGAAACCGTTACAGTTGATAAAAATTGAGAAGAAATAAAACAAGCTAGAGTGAATGTTGATACTGTTCCAGAAATAATTACAAAATTAGATGAAATAGCTAGATTGTCTATAAAAAATGCAAATACAGATTTGGAAGACCATATAGATGATCTAGTTAGAAATAAATGACTTTCTAGATATATTGCCTTATTTCAAAGAATTTATGATGTTGAAAGGGAAAAACCTATATGGGAAGTTCCTTTTATGATGGATTCTTGTATTTGATGGGAAAAAGAAAATAGATCTTATCATAAAAATATTTTATATTGAAAATTAGCAAAAACTATTTGAGAAAAAGACTATTATGCTTCTAAGTTTTTAGAAAAAGATATAATAAATAAAGAAAATGGAGCAAAAATGTGTTCTATTTATAGATGAAGTATTATAGAATCACAAAAAGAAAAAGTTAATAATTGGGAAGAATATGTAGCTTATAAAAAAGATAAAACTACTTTTGCCTCTACTAAATGATGATATATTTTTGGGCAATTAGTGGAAGCAAATAGATGAAGAGATGTTTCTATGAAAGATACTGCTACTGTAGAAGATATAAAAGATGATTTGAAATATGTTTTTAATTCAAATGAGTTATATGAAACTAAAAGTGATCTTAAAAGATGATTTTCTATAAAATATAGTAAATATGAAGATTTTATTTCAGTTAATGAAATTGTAGAGCCTGATGATAAAAAAATAAAGTCATTGATAGAATTAGATTTAAATATATTAAGAAATGAAAGTAATAGTTGTTTATGAACAGTTTCTACAGATGAAAAACAATGATTGCTTTGACGGTTTTGAATGTCTTCTCCTTTATATATTGATCAGGATAAAATTCTGAAAGATTGAATAAGTTTGTCTTGATATGAAGTAGATTGAGAAGAAAAACATACATTTTTAAATTGATCTATTATTCCTCTTTTTTCTATAAATTGATCTAAAAATATTTATGATATTTATGCTAAACCAGAAGGTTTTTATAGCTTAGAATGAGATGATTTAAAAGATAAAGTTGATGAATTAACTCCTTCAGCTGCACATTGTTTACAAACTAATTTTTTAACAAAAAGATTACAGGAAGAATGTATATATTTGCCTTATGAAGAAATACCACCAACTTTAGAATTTCAAATACCAGATTGAGCAGAAAGTGAAACTTGTAAAGATATTTTTAGGTTACCAATAGATGGTCAACCAGCAGAAGATTGGAGTTGTGAAACAGAAAATACTATTCATGAATTTGATGAAACTTTTAGTTCTTTATATAAAAAGGTAAAAGAAGTGGAAGATTTTAAAAAGTGAGAAAGAAAAATGATTTTTTTATGAGATTGAGACCAAATATATGAGGTATGATGAAAATTTGTATGAAAAGCAATAGTTAGTAATGAAGATGAAGAAGTTGCAAATGAATATGAAGAATGATGAGAATGTGATAAAGAAGACCATCCACAATTTTTAAGCCAATACTTTTTTAAAAAAATATATTCTGATATAAAACATAAATCACCAAATTATCCAGAATTATATAAACAAATAACGGGTAGAACAGCTTATTCATTACCTGTAGATAAAGATAGATATATAGATTTTATGTCTGCTATTTGAGAAAATATATGAATAAAATATCCATATTTATTTAGAATAAAAAATTTTAGAGCACCACAAGAATTTGTAGACAACAAAATAAAATATATGCCTCCAATTGATATTGTAGAAAAAGAATTAGATAAAGTTTTAGATTTAAAATCAGATGAAATTAATAAAATTATTGATGATAATAATCCAGAAGATTTAGAAGATTTAGATTTAGAAATTTATGAATATTTAAAAATAGAAGATTATCCAGAAGCTGAATTTGATTTAAAATGATTTTTAAAAGATAAACCTTCAAAAATATTAGAAGTTAATGGAGAAACAAAAGAATTATCTTATTATGATACTTTAGTTTTTGCTATTTATTGGAATAATTTAACTTCTCCTTCTGAAAAATATAAATATGTAATGAGAAATTATTTATCAGACCAATTTGGTTGAAATGATAATAAATTTCCTTTAATAGAAAATAAAAAAGTTTATGAAATAGCTTATCTTTGAGAACATTGAAATGCTCAAGATATGTTTGTTAAAATAGATCCAAAACTAAAAGCAGAAAATCCTACTTTTGAAGGTATAATCAAAAAAAATACACTTTTAAGTGAACAATTATCTTCTTCAAATATTTGAAATTTTGTAAAAAATGAAGATGATTTAATCACAAAATGTGCTCCACCAGAATGAGTTCCACTTTATAAGTGGCCTTCTGCTATTTCTTGTTGGATAAAAGATATGTTACCTCCAAAAATAAAAATTTCAAAATGAACTTGTTGAGGCTCTTGGGATAAGTGAGTATGTAAACTTGAAAATGCTGCAAAAGATGTTGTTTGAGCTAAATTTGTTGCAAAAAATAGAATTTGTAAAATTTCTGATGTTAATGCTGTAAATGAAGAAGTTAAGAAATGTGATAAAGATAATAATAAAAATGGGATAAATGATTGTACAGAACAATATTTAAATAAAGTAGAAATAACTACAGATTCTAAAAAATATTTACTTAATTCTAGTTGAAAAATAACAGCTAGCTTAAAAACATCTTTAAATAGTGCAAATTTTTTGAAACCTTTTGATGATATTTTAATTTTTGATAATACTACTGACATTGAATTTAAATTATTAAAAGTAGAAGCTTCAAAAGATCAAGAGCAAATGATGAGTTCTTCTAATAGAGAAACTATTTTTGAAGTATGAAACCCTGATTTATCAAATAGAGAAGCTAGAGAAAAA
>JAMONT010000011.1 GCA_027066455.1 Candidatus Altimarinota bacterium | reverse complement strand
GCTTCAAGTTTTATTGAAATTTACATTGAGTCATTTTATTCATAGAGTTGAACTAATTCAGCTTTTACTAAGATTTAGTTTAAATCAAGGAAATACAGTTATTCTTTTTCTAAATTTTAATCACATTTGTATTTTTTTATTAAATTAATAATTACCATATTTGTTCTCTTGTAAATCAATCAGCATTATATTTAGTTTGTGTACTGTAATGATATCAGTTATTATTAAATCAATTTATATCATATCAATGATTATCAAAACCTAACCTATTAAATCATTCTTCATTAAATCATTCTTCATTATATCAAAACTCATTATATTCTTCTTCTGTATCATTATTTTCAATTGATGTATTTATAGTTGTCTGTTCTATATTAATAGGAATACTCCAATTTTTTCAACAATTACCACATAACAGCCTTTTTTTATTATTTCTATAACCTTTTCATTGTATATTTCTAGAATAACAATATGGGCATTGTTCAGTTTTATTTGAATAATTAGTAAAATCTTTTTTTTCTATTTTAGGAAAATTAATACCAGTTTCTTTTTCATAATCTTTTAATCTTTGCCTAAAAGTCCATAAGGTTTTTCAATTTTCTTTTTCATAACAATTAACACATTGAGTTTTAGTTTTATATGGAAAATATTGTGATTTAAATATTTCATTACAACTTGTACATACTCTATCATCTCAATCGTGTAATTTATCTATTTGTTCATAAAGATTATTTAATCACTCATTAGCTAAAGTTTTTTTTTTGAATAATTCATTTAATCTTAAATCTAATGTTTCAACAGGATTTTCTCAAATATTAAATTTATTTATTCTCAAAAATTTGTAACCATATCACTCTAAAACTTTTTGTCTATAAATATCATCAGCTTTCATATAACTTTCATAATTATATTTATCTACTGATTCAATATTTTCAAAATGTTCTTTAAATCAGTCATATTCAATAACTATTTTTTGTTTTTTATAAATAAGTAGAAAATCTACCTTATATGCAGGATGATTATATGTTTTATCTAATTGTTTTAAATATTTTCAAATATCAAATTGAGGAATAAATTCAATCATATCAGTATTATCTTTATAAAATCTTGTTTCATAAAAATATTCTTGGATTTTTTTCTCCATTGGAGAGTTAATATCTGTTCATCATAATTTAACTTTTTTTCCTGCTTCTAACTCATTATTATAATGTAGTAATGCATTTTTTATTTCTCAAGTAAAATCATTAATAGGTTTACTTAAAACAAAGTGCATACATTCTTTTGCACGACTAAATCAAACATTAAGTCTTTGAGCTCTTACACTTCAATTTTCTTCATCATTAACACTTGCTAAATCTTTTATAAATATATATCTTAGTCTATCTTTTTCTTCAGTAGCTACCATTGAATAGAAAATATAATCTCTTTCCTCTCATTGACAAGAATCAAAAGTCATAATTTTTAATTTACATTTATTTTTAATCCAGTCTTTATCAGGAAGTTCATCAATTCTATCCATTAATAATCAAGCTTGATGTTGATGAGGTGTAATAATTCATAATGATTGAACTATTCCTTTTTCTTTAAATTCTAATATTTTTTTAATAATATAATTGATTTCTAATTCATTTGTATTTTTTGCTGTATCTATTAATCAGTCGTGTTCTATTACCTTAATTTTTATAACTTCTTCAATGGGTTTTCCTCTTATTTTCATACATTGAAGAGAACCATTATAAAAATGTTTATTTGAATATGAAATAATCTCAGGATATCAACGAAAGTGTTTTTTTAACTGACATTTATAATTTTGAACTGATTGAGAAAATTTTAAAATAGAATATTTAATATCAAAATTTCAAACATTTTCTAACCAACCAAATTCATCCTCTTTTCAGGCTAATCTTTCTTCTATAAAAGTTTTTTTAACACTTGTTTTATATTCTTGATTAACTATTTTACTTGCATTATTAGATTTAACATTTGAAAATTGTTTATCATCTCATAGAATAATAATCTTTTTTCATCTAATTAAAGCAGGTAGAGATTGAGCAATACTTACTTGTGAAGCTTCATCAATAATAATTAAATCAAATAAATCTTTTTCTAATGGTATATAATCTGAATAATCCCTAATCCCAGCTAAAATACAAGGAAAAGCATTTTTTAAATTTTTAAATAATCCTTTAGGAAATTTTTTCTTTTTAGAAATAATTCATTTAAGTGTATTTACTTCATTTGCATAGTTTCTTGTATACTCTACAATTCTTTTATCAAGAAAATAAGCCATTTCAGCAGTTGTTTGTTCTTGAATATTTTGAATTCAATCTGAAAAAATATCATCAGGAGTATTTAAAAAATTATTAGTAAGTGATAATTCTATCTTTTTAAATTCTAAATAATTTTCTATAAACTCATCCTCAAAATTATTAATAATTGAAGACAATTTAGTTATTGATGAAGATTTTATATCAAATTCAATATTTTTTGAAAAATTTGGAAATTCTGATTGAAAATTATTTAAAGTATCTAATGATTCTTTAATTTGAAATAACTTATTAATTTTATCAAAATTTTCTTTGTATTCTTTAATATAATCAGATAAATTATTGTTAATAATACTTTCTTTTGAATTTAACACTTTATCAAAAGAAAAATATTTATTTGAACTAATTTCTAAGTATTTTTTTATTTCAGAGTTAAGTTCAATATAATTAAAAATAGTTTTTAGTTCTTTTATTTCAAAATCAAATAAAGATTTTTCATATAGATTAATATTATTAATTATTCATTCTACACTATCATATAAAGAAATAAGTTTACTGTTTAATTCAACATCTTCTATAACTAAATATTTTTTAAAATATTCTAAAAATTTAATTTTATCAATATTTTCTCAAAGAGTATCAATATAGAAAAGAATATTATTAATATTTTCTAATTCATCAATTCAACTAGATTCTATCTCCTCTGAAATATTCTTATAAAAATAATCTTTAATTTTTAAATAATTATCATTTTTATTAATATTTAGAGTATTTTTTATTTTTTCTATTTCATTATTTTTATGCTGAACAACTAAATCTTTTTTTAAGTTATAATCAGCTATAAAATTTATTATAAATTCAAAATCGAATTCATTAAATACATCATCTTCTAATAATTGAAAAATGAAATTGAATAAATTATTTATTTTTATAATATCATCTATTTTTTTATGAGTATCATCTATATCATAACTATAAAAATCAGATTTAATTTTAACATTAACTTCTTTTATTTTCTTTTTCTTGAATAGATATCAAATAATACTTGATTTTAGATTATTTATTTCTTCAATATATCCAATTAGATTTTTATTAGAGTCTTTAGATTTAGAGTAATCTAATAGTTTAAAGTTATCTAATAATCTTAAAAATTCTAAATTTTCTCAAACAAAATTTGATAATTTTTCATTTAAATTATAATATTTTTCATATTTTCATTCTATATTTTTTAATTCAATATTATTTTCTTCCTTTATTTTAGAGTTTTTAGATAAAAATTCTGTTACTGAATTATTAAAATCTTTATAGTTAATATTTACATCTAATTCAGATATAATATTATACTTTCCTAATTCTTTAAAATCTTTGTATTTATTTAATAATATTTTTATATATTTAGATATTTCATAATAATTATTAAATTTAAGTATTTTAAATTCCTGAATATGTTCAAAATTATAGAAATCTTTTAATTCTTCATTTATTTTAACAACATAACTATCTATTTTATCTAAGATTTTTTCTTTACTTCAAAAAACATATATACTTTTATTTCTATTAGGGAAAAGATTATTATTCTTTTTAATTTCTGATATCTTTAAAAGAATATCATTACTTTTATTAATAATTGATATTGTATCTTTAGATAAATCAAATAAATTAACATCAAAACCTTTTAAATCCTCAATATTTACTAAAGTATCTTTAATAAGCTTGATATATA
>JAMONT010000010.1 GCA_027066455.1 Candidatus Altimarinota bacterium | reverse complement strand
CTTTGTTGCTCATTTTAAAGTAATTAGTCATATATTAGTAATTAAGTAATATTATTTACTTAATTTTATCATAAAAGTGACATTTCTACTTTGTAAAAAGGTGACATTTTAACTTTGAAAGTTACATAAAAGTCAATTTTTTTTGTGTTTTTATTTTTTTCGATTATAATAAAAAAAATTAATTTTTAACAAATTTTATTTATGAATAATTCAAGCCAAGAAAATAGTGAAGAAAATGTTGAAAATAAGAGTGCAAAATCTGAAAATAAAGATGAATTAAAAATGGCTCAAAAGGATTTTGTTGAACAAAATTCTGATCAATATGGGTTAGAATTTTTGAAAACACTAAGAGAAAATAATAATTTTGCACTTGAAAAATTTAGAGCTTTTTTGGATGATAATTATCCAACTTTAGCAAATAAATATAAAGACAATAATGATACAGATTTGAATAAAAATTTGAAATCACAACTAAAAAATGTTATTACTGAAAAAATGATGCCTCAACAAAATTTTGTTGATAAAATTAATGAAGATTTTGATACAGAATATAGCTTGAATAATAAACAAAAATCTAAAATTGATGAAAAATTAAAAAAAATGTCAATTAGAGAATTGAAATTTTTGATGAATAATGATACAGCATTAAAAAAATTTTTAACTACTAATGATATTGTTGAAAATAGTGCTGAAGCTAAAAAATTAAAAAAAATAGATATTGATAATAAACAAGAAGATTTTTTAAAAGATTTTTGAATAGATAAAAATAAATTAACTGATAAGCAATTAGATAATGTTTTTTTAATAGCAAAAAAATATTTATGACATTCTATGTGAAGTATCTTACCTGAAGATATTTCAATGTTTTTTACTATTTTAAAACCAGAGTCAAGATCTAAATTTTTAAGATTTTTTATAAAAAATTTATCTTATAAACAATTAGTTGATTATGGTATTTTTGATAGACAAGAAATTAGAAAAAAAATAAAAGAAGAAACAGTTATTTTTCATAATAAAAATTTTCCTGATGATGATGCTATAACTATAAATGATGTTAGTGATAGTTTGGTAAATAATCTGTGAACAGAAAACTTTTTTTATAATTCTGATGTATTAACAGATTCACAACTTGATAACTTTTTTTTGAAAAAAGAAACAGTAAATTCTATTTGAACAATGGTTCCTAAATGATGATTAGTAGAAGATTTAGCAGAAAAAATAGCAGACAATATCAATTTAACTTGTGAAGAAAAAAGATCTGAAATATGAAGTAATGACCCAATTTATAAAGAAGTACTTCCTGATGATGAAAATAATATTCATAAATCTTTTATAGAATTTATTAGAAATAAAAGTGATGAAGAAATTTCTCCAGAAATAAAGAAAAATATCCATTTATTTGAGGAATGAAATTTTTTTACTTTAACACCAAAAGATAAAGAAAAAAATTATTGAAAAAGTTATTTTGAAATTAATCGTACAGATTTGGGGACTTGAAATCCTAATGAGAGAATGATAGTTTTAAAAAATATTACAGCTGTATGAGGTATTAGAGATGATTTTAATAAAACCAGTATAGAATCTCCAAAACAAAAATTTGAACAAACATATTATCATGATTTTTATGATATGTTAAAAAATTTTTCATCAAAAGATTCTGAATTTGATATAGACTTTTCATCAAAAAAAGAATTTGAAGAAAAACCTTTAGATAAAATTCCTGAAAATACAGATGAAATAAATAATATGTGAGATCTTTTAAAAAGAATAGATAATAATCTTACAAGCGTTTGAGCTGGAATAGATTTTAAAGATTTAGTAATAAAACAATTATGAGCAGACGGACACCAATGAGATATGATTTTTGAAGCCTTGAGTTGTGATGATAAAACAAAAACAATTACAGTAAGATGATGAGACCAAATTTCTAAAATTTCTTATAGTGATTTTTATAAATTATTTGAAAAATATCCAAATAGATTTGTAAGAGATAGAAAATTCAAAGATATGTGAGAAGTTTTATCTAAACTTTGATCAAATTTTGATAATATAAAAGTTCAAGAAACAAATGATGATAATGAAGCAAAATTGGTTGATAAAGATACAAAAACAAAATACTCTATGCTTGTAAATACATCAAAGCATATGTTTATAGATATTCATTCTTTAAGCTGAGATAAAGTAGAATATACTTTATGAAAATATAAAGATGATAAATGAAAAGATGGTATAAAAAGAAAAAAAATAGATAAACCAAAATATAAAACTTCAAACTTAAATAAATTATATGAAGATATAAAAAAATATAAACTTACACCAGATCCAGATATAGAAGCTATATTAGAAGATGAAAAAAAGAAAAATAAAGAAGAAGAAAATAATGAAGTAGTTGGTTCAAAATTTCATAAACTTAAAGGTTTTTTACAATGAGCATCATTTTTAGAAATATGAATGGCTCTAAAAAAGATTCCAGAAGTTATGCAAGAATCTTTGAAAAGATGAAATGAATTAAAATCTGCAAAAATGGCACAAGCTATGTGAAAATATTTGTGAGATACTATTCATTTTGAACTGAAAGCTCAAGTGGCTGAAATAGAAAATAAAACTATTGAATGATTAGTTAGTCAACGGAAAAGGTTATGATCATGAGATATGTATAAAATTCTTTTTGAAATATATAAAAGGAAAAATACTGAAAAATATGAAGTTGAAGCTGCGATGATTACTTTACTTGAAAAAGCTTGAACACTGTATCCAAAAGATAGATTTAAAGATTTAAGAGATGAGTTTGGTTGGTATAAAAAATTATGATGAAAAAAAGGTGATACTTTTTATAATGAAGTAAAAACTCAGTGTGAAGAAGCAGTTTCTTCAACTACTTGAAAACCAGAACCTATTATATTTACAGAAGAAAGATTAGTAGAAAATTTATTAAAAAAACAAGATAAAAATGATACAGGTAGACCTAGATGAGACAAAGCTTTTGCCAAAGCAAAAAATACTTGAATAGAAGATCAAATTGAAACTTGAAAAAATAAATCTTCAGGAATGACAACTTTATCAGGTAGGATTTCTTATGTTATGGATTTATTTCAAAATGGTGAAAATGCTGAATGAATCTGAGGACTAAAACCAATTATATCAAAACATTGATGAGCAGCTGATTCTCATTCTGTATTTTTTGTTTTAGCAGCTTCATGAATAACAGAGGGTTTTGATGAACTTTTAATTTGAAAACTAAAAAGTTTAGCTTTTACTTCATCTTATCCAGAAATATATTTTGCTTGTAGTATGAATTGAATAGGACAATTTAGAAATTTAGTTAAAAGAGCTATTGAACTAAAGTTTCCTGAAAATAAAGCAGTTTTGAAAGAATTTGAAGATGCTATAGGTTGAAAAAGTACAGATAATGCAGGGAAATTAAATAAATTTTGGGATAATTATTGAAGTGATTTAGTTGAAACAATAAATCTAAATGATGGACTTGTTTATGCAGATAAAAAAGATTGAAATGAATCAGGTAGATATATGTGAACTTTGGAATGAATTTATAATGATGGTGCATATAATTTGGAAAATGACAGTAGAACAGAATGAGACACGGTAAAAAATTATTGACTTTATACTTACTGAAGTGATAAAGATTTGGGTAATATACAATGAAATACAGCCTGAGGTTTTTCTTGAGCAGAAAATGGAGATTATTGAAGAAAAGTTTTTGAATGATACTTTGAAGCATTAACAAAAATAAAAGAAAATACAGCAATACCATTAGAAAAGAGGAAAAAAATGTTTACTGAAACTTTTGGTAAATTTGAAGAAAAAATTTCAAATGTAATATGAATTAATTTTGAGAGATGAAAACTTGGAAAATCTGAAATGATTAAAAAAATTAAAGCAAAAGGTTTAGATGTTTATTTTTTATATGAAGAAAAGCAAAAAAATATTTGAAAAGGTAAAGATGAATTTTATGATGATATGTTTAATAATTTTACTTCATTTAGTATAGAAACAGAAACTG
>JAMONT010000009.1 GCA_027066455.1 Candidatus Altimarinota bacterium | reverse complement strand
TTTTTTATTCCAAAATGTATATTTTTCTTCTTATATATTACTTGTTTGTTAAGGAACTCTCTCAATATATTTTTTGAGAACGAAATGGAGTATATATTTTTTTATACATATGTCAAAACTTTTTTTAGACTTTTTTTTTATTTTTTAAAATAAAAAAAAATATGGCTATAAACAGCCATTTTAAATATTATATAATTTTTTATTTTAAATAATATTTAAAAATTTCTTCTAAAACTTTTACATTTATTGAATTTCATGCTAAAAATTTTATTTTATTTTCTGTAAATCAAAAGTTTTTTAATTTTTTATAAAATTTTTTATCAAATCATTGTAATAATAAATGTTCTAGAGAATTTAAAAAATAAATATTTCAATCATCTTCAAAATATTTTATTCTTGATTGAGCTCAAGATGCTGTTATTGTTGGAGCTTGTCAATCTTTATAATAAACATAACATTCTGCATTAAAAGTTGTGTATCATTCTATAAATCATTTTTTTACTCAAATATTTTTTTTTCAATATTCTTTTATAATATTTATATTTTTATCTGTTTTAAAAATTTCACGTTTAAATTTTTTTTGTAAAATATCTTTTATTCTTTTATTTTTTGTTTTTTCCTTTAATTCAAATTCTTCTACATTATTATTTAGTTTTGAAATCATAAAAACTCTTGCTCTATTTTGAGCTGAACCAACATCACTAGAGTTTACAATAAATGGTTTTGTAGTTTTATATCATAATTTTTTTAATTCTAAAATCCAAAAATTCAAATCTTTTTCAAATTCTTTATTTAAAATAGCTTTTACATTTTCCATCATAAGAATTTTTGGTAAACTATTTTTATCTATTTTTTTTATTTCTTTTAAAATTCTTTCTATTTGCCATAAAAGTCAGCTTCTAGTTTTGCAATCTTTTGAAAATCATGCTTTTTTTCATTGTTGAGAAATATCTTGACAAGGAAAAGAATAAGTAAATAAATCTATATTTTTTCAAATTAAATCTTTTGGGTTAATATGATTAATATCAAGCTTTCAAAATTTTTTTATTACTTGTTCTATTATAGATAATTTTTCATCACTAAATCAACTGAAAGTTTTTAGAGGTTTTTTTGAATCTCTACTTAATGAAAAATTTTTTAAAAAATCTAGTGTTTCTTTTTTATTAATTTTTTTTGGCTTAAAATTCAAATGATTTATTCAATAAGCAATAATAGCATCAATATACCAATCACTTATTCAAATAATATTTACTTCATATCATAAATTTTTTAAAGCTTGATGTTGGCTTCAAATGCCAGAAAAAGCTTCAAATAAATTAATTTTTTTTCACATTTTTTATTTTTTTATAAATAAAATTAATATTTTTTATATTACTAAGGTTTTACTTTAAAACAAATTTTTTTTAAAAAATATAGTAAGTAAAAAACATATTTTAATTTTTTAGAAGAAATTGATGTGGTAAATGAAGAAAAAGATAAAAATTGTAAAGTAAAAATAAAAACCCTAAAATTTGGAAAAATTTTAGATAGAATTACTTAGCTTTTTGAAAAAATAAAAAGTTTGATTTTATAAATAAAAAATATATAATATTTATGTTTTAAAAAAAATAAAACTATGATAAATATACCAAGTGAATTCAGAGATTTTTATAA
The DNA here is from genome assembly GCA_027066455.1 of Candidatus Altimarinota bacterium. Taxonomy (GTDB): domain Bacteria; phylum Patescibacteriota; class Gracilibacteria; order BD1-5; family UBA6164; genus JAMONT01. The sequence goes on along the minus strand of JAMONT010000009.1, from coordinate 16,364 downwards.
AAAAAATGGATATTTTATATTTAAGTGATATAAAAATTCAAAAGATAATTATAAAAATATATTAGAATTTGCAAAAAAAATATGAAATCCTATTTCTTTAGAAGATAAAAATATATTTACAAAGGATATAAAAGTAAATATTAATTGAAATTTGGATTCTCCAGCAACTTGAAATAAATTTTTATGAAATCATACAGATTCATTTTTTAGGGAAAATAAATATAAAGCAAAAGCAGTAATTTTATTTTGCATAAATTCTTGAAATTGAAAATGATGAAATAATATAATTTCAAATATAGAAAAAACTATAGAAGAATATTGAAAAATATATTGAGAAAAAGAAAAAAATAAAATTTTAAATACAAAAATTTATTTTTCAGAAAAAGAAAAAGTTTTCAAATTCTGAACAATAAAAATAAAAATTTTTCAAGATTTTATTTGATGATATAATAATACTAAGATTTTTGAAAATTGAATTTTTAGTATTGTAGATAATATTCAAAGAGATAAAAATTTAGCTTTGTTTTGAAATTTATTAGATAAAAATTCAATAACTTTGCCTATTTTAAAAAAATGAGATATAATTGTTATTAATAATACAACTTTTAGTCATGGAAGATTATGAAACTTTTGAAATAATAGACATTTAATAAGAATACAAATTAAGTAATAAAACTAAATAAAAACCTATGCAAAAAACAATTCCACAATTATGGAAACAAAATTTTAAAAATTCTAAATGAGAAGATTTTATTTGGGATAATATTTTATGAAAGCAAACTAAAAAAGATTTTATTTTGAAAGCTTATTTTATTGCTTCTAGAATAAAAAGAATAAAAGGAGATTATGTTGGAATTATGTTGCCAGCAGTTTCTTGAGCTAGTTTGCTAATTATGGCAACTTATTTGGCTGGAAAAATTCCTGTGATGTTTAATTGGACTTTGCCAACAGATGCTTTTAAGCATTGTGTAAATTTTTCAAAAGTAGAAAAAATTATAAGTGTTTCTAGTTTTTTTAATAGAGTAAAAAATCCAGTTTTAGAAGAATACAAAAATGAAGAAAAATTTGTTTTTTTAGAAGATTTATTAAAAGATTGAAAAATTATTGAAAAGTTGTGAGCTTTGATAAAGAGTTTTTATATGCCTTTGCCAAAAATCCCCCTATCCTCAGTCCTTTCACCCCAAGGGAGAAAGGAAGAAGAAAATACTGCTGTAATTCTTTTTACTTCTTGAAGTGAAAATTTACCAAAAGCTGTTGCTTTGACTCACGAAAATTTGATAGAAAATATTACTTGAGCAACAGAAATTTTTAAAATAGAAAAAGATGATATTTTACTTTGATTTTTGCCTCCTTTTCATAGTTTTTGATTTACTGTAAATACTATAATGCCTCTCATTACAGGTTTAAGAACTTGTTATACTCCAGATCCAAATGATGCAAAAACTATTTTGGAAATTATAAAAAATAATAAAATAACAGCTCTTACTGCTACTCCAACATTTTTAAAAATGATTATGAGTCTAGCTTCAAGGGATGATTTGAAAACTGTTAAATATGCTGTTGTTTGAGCTGAAAAATGTCCTGAAAGTGTTTTTGAAAAATTTGAAGAATTATGTCCAAATTGAAAAATTTTAGAAGGTTATTGAATTACAGAATGTTCTCCAGTTGTAGCAATTAATCCTATTGATGGAGCAAAACCAGGGACAGTTGGGAAAATAGTAAATTGTTTGGATTGTAAAATAATAAGTCCCCACCCTAACCCTCCCCTTTCTGGAGAGGGAATAGAACAGTTTAAAGAATGTAAAATTTGAGAACAATGAATGATTTTAGTAAAATGAAAAAGTATTTTTAATTGATATTTAGATGAGAAGATTGAGAGTCCATTTTTTTGAGAATGGTACAAAACTTGAGATTTAGGATTTTTAGATTCTGACTGATTTTTAACTATTACTTGAAGATTAAAAAGATTTATAAAAATTGCTGGAGAAATGATTAGTTTGCCTTTTATTGAAGAAGTTTTGGTTAAAAAATATAATATTTCAGAAGAATTATCTGTTGCAATTGAAGCTCTTGAAAGAGATGGAGAAGCAAAAATAGTTTTATTTAGTTTGGAAAAATTAGATTTGGAAGAAGTAAATAATTATATGAGAAAAAATTGAATTCCTAATTTAGTAAAAATTTCTGAAATAATTGTAGTTGATGAAATTCCAGTACTTTGAACAGGAAAAACTGATTATAAAATTTTGAAAAAAATGATAAGTTTTGATGTTAAAAAAGAAAAAAATATTAATTAGAATTTATAAAATACAAAGGGTTAAAATTCTCTGTCTGCAAGTATACTGAAAATTTTTTAGATTTTTTTGTATAATAAATTTAGTTTTATTTATAAAAAGTATAATTTTAGTTTTTAAGGGTTAATATTATTTATGGTTAAAGAAAGTAAAAAAATATTAATATTTTGAGCAAGTGGTTTTTTGTGAAAAAAAGTATATAACTATTTATCTGAAAAACATTCAATTATATGAACAAAATTTAGTTCTGATTGAAATAATAGTGATTTAATTATTTGTAATGTAAATAAAATAATTGATTTAAATAAAATTATAGAAACTTATAATCCTAATATAATTATTAATGCTGTCTGATTAGCAGATCCTGTAATATGTGAACAATCTAAAAAAGATGAATATAATTTAAATTATAAATTTGTAGAAAAATTAGTTTCTATTTGCAATAAACTTGATGTTAAATTAATACATTTTTCAACAGATTATATTTTTAATGGAAAACAAAAAGAAGCTATAGAAGAAGAGACAAAAGTAAATCCTATAAACTATTATTGAAAACTAAAGGTTAAGACAGAAAAAGAAGTAAAAAAACTTAACAATTATATTATAATTAGAATTCCAATACTTTTTGGTTTTAATGATAAAAATGACAAATCAACTTTTGTAATAAATATTTTAAATTCACTTAAACTTTGAGAAGAAATATATTTAGATGATATTCAAATAAGATATCCAGTTTTAATTGATGAAATAGCAGTTGCTATAGAAAAATTACTTAAAGATAATATTATATGAATTATTAACATAGCTAGTAAAAAATGAGTTACTAAGTATGCTTGGTGAAAAATAATTGCAAAAGAGTTTTGATATGATTTAAATTTGATTCAAAAAAGAAATATGTCTAAAAATGAAATGAAGTCAAAGCCAGTGAATAATAAATTTTCATTAACTAAACAAAATAGACTAAATATAAAAATAAGTGATATAAATAAAAGTACAAAAATTTTATTTAAACAATTTAATTGTGGTTTAAATCTTGTTTATAAATTACATCCGAAGGATACTTTTTGAGAAATTAATGTGGCCGATTATAGAATTTCTTGTGGAAAATCCTTAAAAGATACTATTTTAACAAATTCAGAAGATAATATTATATTACCTATTCCAGAATCATGAATTTTTTCAGCAGTTTGATTATCAAAATATTCTAAAGTTCCCTACATTCCAGCAATTACAAAAAATAGTTATTATGGTCGTTTATTTCATATTAATAATAAAAGAAAAAGGATTGAACATACAGAAAAAAAATTAATATTTATTCCTGAATTAATTAATGCTAAGAATATATATTTAGTTGATGAGGCTATATTTACTTGAATTACATTAAAATTTGTAATAAATAATTTAAAAAAATATAATCCTAAATCTATTCATATTAGAATTCCCTCTCCATTAGTTAATAAAAAATGTAGATATTATATGCAACCTATTAGAAAATTATTATGAGAAACTTTATCTAAAGAATCTATGAAAAAATATTTTTGAGTAGATTCAATTGAATTTATAAAAGCTAATGATTTTTTAAATTTATCTAATACTAACACTTGCTTTGATTGTTTTAAATTAAAATAATAATTGAATATATAATGGAAAAAATAAATTTATTTTTGAGTATATTTGTTTTAGTTTAAAATTAATTTTAAAAAACAAATTGAACAAAAAATTAACTGATTAGAAAAATGAACAATTTATTATAAAAAATAAAAATATTAATATGAATAATCAAGAATTGAGGCTAAATAAAAATTTAAAATTAAAAGAAAATATAAATTCATATATTATTTGAAATAATAAAAAAAATAGTAATTTAAAAAATTTAATAAAAATTTTATGAAAAAAATAATTTTAATAGATTTTTCAAAAGTTATTTCTCCAATAGGAATTTCAGATTTTTTGAGTAATAACTTAGAAAAATATTATGCCTCAAATATTATTTAACTAAAAAATCATGAATTTAGAAAAAGTAATTTATCAAGATATATCTACAAATACTAATATAAATATTGTTTTTTTAATGATACAATTTGGATGATTCAAAGCCAAATGAATTTATTGTATGAAACTGATAATAGTTGAATATCAAGACGTATAAAAAAAAATATATTCTGACCAAGAGTTGAAAGAAAAAAATACTTCTACTAATGAAAGTAAATTGCAAAATATGCAAAATACACAAAATAGCTTGAATTATAGTAATATTAGTTTTAAGAACTTAAAAAACTCTTAAAAAAACTTTTTTTTAAGAGTTTTTTAAGTATTATTTGAAAAAATACAATATTTAATATATAATAATGAAAGAAATGAAATATTTTTTAACTCCAATTGTTCTAGTTATTTTTTTTGATTTATATTCAAAAAACTTTGCCCTAAATTATTTACAAGAAAAAGTAAATATTTTATGAAATTTTTTCTTTCTAAAATATGCAGAAAATACCTGAATAGCTTTTTCAATTCCACTTGAATGACTTGCTTTAAAAATAATTACAATAATATTAACCTGAGCAATAATATTTTATTTTTTCAAATATGAATATAATGAAAAAAATAAGCTACTTTCTGTATCTTTTTGATTAATATTATGATGAGCAATTGCAAATTGATATGAAAGAATTTTTAATGAAAAAGTTATAGATTTTTTATGAATAAAATATTTTGTAATATTTAATTTTGCTGATGTAGCAATAACTACTGGAGCAATTATTTATTTACTTATCTTATTTAAAGAAAATAAAAAGACCACCCCTTAATTTTTAATAAAAAAATATGGAAGTAACAAATAAAGATGAAACTTTTTGACCAAAACCTGTAGTTTTTCAAGATATTTGAATAAATGCTCTTTGAGCACTTATAGCTTGAATAGTTGGGAGTTTGATAATTTTATTAATTATAGTTTTATTATCTGGTTTTGAATTAGATATAAAATGAACTTTTGATAATGCTGCAAAATGAAATGTTGCTATGGATTCTATGTTTCCATTTATGCTTTCAATAATAATGTTTATTTCTTCATATATTGTAGTTATAGTAACATATTTCTTTTTAAATTATATAAATGAAGAAAAATTCAAAAAAAATTCTATTATTTTTGGACAATTATCATTTTTTTCTTTAATAGTTTATATTTTCTTAACACCACTTTATTTAAAAGCAGCAAATCCAAATGAATTAATTTATACTTTTGTATATCATTCAGTAATATTAATTTTTTGAATAAATTTAATATTTGAACTTTTAAATAATTATAGATATATTTTAATATGATTTTATTGAAGTTTTATAGGTTTATTTTTATCAACATTTATAACTGTTTCAATATTTGAATCAGTTGATAGTTCATATGCAAAACTTATTTTGCTTTTAATTCTTCTCCCAATGGTAAACACATTTATGATGTTTTTCAAATGATTATTTGATTTTGCTTATTACAAATATCACAAAGCCACTTGATATGACCAACTTTGAGATGTTTTTTACCAAATTCAAATGGAAGAAGAAGAAGAGTTAAGAGAAGCAGAAGAAGAAAGTAGAATAGAATAAAAAATTTTTAAAAAAATAACTTTTAATAAAAAAATATGATAAATATAGTAAAACAAACTCTTTTATATTATTTTAAAAATAATCAAACTCCTGATGTAATGGATTTAGAAATTACAGAAAAAGACTTGCTTGAAAAAAAAGGAAGTGTTTTTGTTACTTTTTATAAAACTTGAGAAATAAGAGGTTCAGCAGGAACCGTAAAAGAAGCAAAAGATAATTTAGTTGAGGAAATAATAGAAAATACTATTTCTGCTTTAAATGATTCTAGATTTTCAAAAGTAAAAGCTTCAGAAGCAAAAGATTTGAAAACAAGAGTTGATTTGCTTTCTAATGAAAAAAGACAAATTATTCAAAAACAAGAAGATTTTTTAGAAATAAATCCTGTGAAATTTTGAGTAATTGCAATAAAAAAAGATTATGAAAAATTAGCTGTTATATTGCCAAATATTGATTCAAAACTTTTTAATGCAAAAGATTTAGAAGAAGCATTAACTAAAAAATTATGAGAAAAATTTGATATAAAAAATTATATAACCTACAAAATAGAAACAGAAGTTTTTAGTGATTTCTAAAAACTTCTGTTTTTTTTTAAATTTTCCTTTTAGCTTTCAACATTCAATCTTCATATTTCACAATATTTACAACTTCTCCATCTTTTTCTACAAAAAATTCATTTCCTTCTTCTATAGGAGAATAAAAAGTTTCAAGTCAATTATCCATTCTTTTCAAAATATTTTCAGGCAAATTAATAAATTTAATTTTTTTTAAAATTCTTTTTACATCTAAAAAACTTTTTTCATCAAAATCTTCCAATTTTTGAGCTAAATTCAAATCCAAATTTCCAATTTCTGTTCTTCTTAGTTTTGTTATATAGGCCCCTGTTCAAAGAATCTTTCACAAATCTGAAGCAATACTTCTAATATAAGTTCAGGCAGAAACTTTTGCTTTTAAAGATAATTTTGGATAAGAAAAATCCAAAATTTCTATTTCAAAAATTTCTGTTTCTCTTACTTTCATTTTTACTTCTTTTCATTCTCTAGCTAATTTATAAGCTCTTTGTCCATCTATTTTTAAAGCTGAATATTTTGGTGGAATTTGCTCTATAATTCCATAAAAATTTTGCTTTAAAATTTTTTGTATTTTTTCTTTAGAAATTTCTTTTCTAGCTTTTTCTTGTAACTTTTCACTTAAAAATTCTATTTTTTCTGCTAAATCAAAACTTTCAGTTATTCAATCTAAACTAAGTTCAAATTCATAAGTCTTTGAATCTTTTTCTAAATAAGAAATAAGTTTTGTGTAATTCCCTACAGCCACCAAAACAAGCCCTGTAGCTAAAGGATCTAAAGTTCAGGTGTGTCACATTTTTTTTATATTCAACTTTTTTTTCAGATTTCTCAAAATATCAAAACTAGTGATTTCTAAGGGTTTATCTATTAAGTAAAATTTATTCATAATTTTTTTTATAATTAAAATTTTTTTTATTATAGAAATAATTTTTTATTATCAAAATTTTTTTACAAAAAAAAGAAGTTTTTAGGCTTCTTTTAATTATATTTTTTATAATCATTTTTTCATTTTCTTTTAAAAATATTGTCAAATATTAAAATATCTCACTCTTTTTTTATGATAATTCTATTTTGAAATATACAAAAAATCTTCCAAATATTCTATAGTTTCAACTATTACTTCTTTATTCACAGACTCAGGAATTGCAAAATTAATTTCTGCATAAGCAATGGTTGAAGGCAAATTTTTCAGTATAACTTGTGTCATATTTTTTGAATTAGTTTATAATATTTATATAAAAATAATTTTATATATTTTTTTACAAAAAAATAGAAATATCTAATTCATCAAATCATACTTCAAAATCAACAACCTCAATATTCTTACTTTTCCCATAACCATCTACAACTTTCAATATTGTTTTTCAAATCTTTTTTCAATAAATCCTGTATTCTAAATCATTTATTTTTTCTACTAATACATTTTCATTATTTTTATAGATTTTATAACCTCCATTTCAACTTAATATTTTTAATTTCTTTTCTTTATTCAAATACAAAGTTGGAGTTCTTCATCATTCCAAAGTTAATGGTTTTTTTTTCTACAACTTCTACATTTAATTTATATTTTAATTTTCAATTTTTTCTTAGTAAAACTGTTGTTTTTCAAACTTTTTTTCAAATATTTTTTTTTAGAAAATTTTTTAGCCAAACTTTTCAATTTTTTAAAAGAAATTTTTTAGCCAAACTTTTCAATTTTTTAAAAGAAATTTTTTAGCCAAACTTTTCAATTTTTTAAAAGAAATTTTTTAGCACAAATTTTTTAGAAAAAGAAGAAATTAATCTTCTTTTTTTATTTAAAACAAATTTTTGATTTTTCTAATCTTTTAAAGATAAATATTTTTTTGATATTTCTATAATATTAAAAAGTATTTTTCTATACTTTCTGATTTCTTCATTGTTCATATTCTTCTTTTATAATAATTTTATCTTTTAATAAATTTTTAAATTTTTCTTTTTCAAATTCTTTCCCAGTTACCTTTTTCCATTTTTTCAATACATTCTTATATAATTTTAAAAATATATTACAGTAATATTTATTTACTTATTTCAATAAGTAACTCATTTAAAATAAAATTATTTGTATTTTTATTTACTCATGGAATATTATTATAAATACAAGAATATATTTTATTTTTTTTAACCTCTTTTTTATAAATTTTATATTGAAATTCAAAAGTTTTTTCATCAATAGCTTTTTTTAAAATATTTTTTTCTATTTCAAAATATTCATCATAAAGATATTTTTGTATTTTTTTTGATATTTTATTAGCAAATATTTTATATTTTGAATCTCAATTCTTTATTTTGTAATTATTAAAAAATCATGTAATCTTATTTTTTAACTTTTTATTACAATAATCATTTTTTAAATCATATTCTCAAGACCTTTCATTAAATATTTTATCAATAGAATAGTAATATATTCTATCATCAACACTAGGTATTTTTATATATTTACTTCATTTTTTAAAATAAAATCAAGTTTCTAAAAAAAATTCTTTATTTATTTTATTTAAGTCTATATTAAATTCTTTATTAATATTTAAGTCAATAAAATATGATTTATAAGTTTCTTGATTAAATTCTTTTTTATCAACTATTTTTTTTATTTTAAAGTTAGATAATTCATTTGTATTTAAAATAGCTTTTAATTTATAAAAATAAGATGTATCTCTTATTTTTAAATTTTCAAATAATTTATATCATTTCTTAAAATAAGTTATTTGATAAATATCATCTTCTATACTATCTGAAATATAATTTCAATAAGTAAGATTACCATTTAAATAATCAAAATCTATTACCCATTCAAAAAAATTTATGTTTCATTTTTTTATTATTTTAGGATTTGTTCAATAAATATAAAAATCTTTATTATATCAAAAATTTTGTAAAATATCAAAAGTAGCTTCATTAACACTATCTTTAATTAAAAATTTATAACAATAGTTATATTCACAATCTTTATTGTAGTTATTTAATTTATTTTCAATTTTTTTAATAATTTTTTTAATATTATATGTATTTTTTCATTTAAATTTTAAAAAATTATATTTATTGTAATATTTAAACAATATTTCACTCATTTTATCATAATTTTCTCTATTATTTATTTCAAAATTATATTCTGGGTTTTCTATATCTTTAAATTTTTTATATCAATATAATCAATAATTTCAAGAATATAAACTTGGTCATCCTCAGGCATTAACTAAATTTATATTAATAGTAAAATATACTAATATTATTCATAATAGTATTTTTATATATTTTTTCATAATTTTTTATTTAAGTTTTAAAAACTTAAAATCAGTAAAATTAATTACTAGTTTTAAATATTATTTTACAAAATTACACCTTCTTTATTAAATTCTCAAGCCAATAATTTTTTTCTATATTTTTCAACCCTTTCAATATTTTCTATACATCAAATATTATCTTCTGGTTCATTTTTTAGAGATTGTTTATTTTTTCTCCAAAGATAATCTAGAGTTTCTTTAGATTTTTCTTTATAAAAATCATATAATTCTTGATGATATTTTCTTTCTTTTGGTTGAGTGTATCAACTAAAGAAATTTCACATAATCCAATAATAATTATCTTCCGGTTCTTTATCAAAACTCTCATATAAGTTATCTTGTCAATATTCTCTTTTATAGATATATTCTAATGATTGTTTTACAAATTCTAAAAATTCTTCATCTGATACTTTTAGTAGGTCTTTTAAGAGCTGTTGCCATAACTCATTTAATTTATCTCATTTTTCTTCATTTTCAATTAATCAATATTTCTCTTCCAAATATTTATATATTTCTAATGTTAAATAATGATCATTTTCTCTTTCTACTGACATCCAGATATACTTATAAACATATATTTTTATATTTAATTCATTAATAATACTCATAATCTTAATATTTTTTATTAAATAAATGTGATACTTTTCATACTTTAACATCAAGTAATTTCATAGCTTCTTTAAATCAATCCATTGTAGGCTTGTAATGACCAGAATTATTATTTATAGAAATAATTTTTCAACTACTATCTGTATATATTTCTCAAGCATAATCTACATTTTTCTTTTTTGAAATCCAAGAATGTGAACTACCAAATTTTATTTCTCAATTTTGAATTATAAAATCTACTGGATTTTCTTGAGAAGTAATTTTTTCTCATAAATTATCTCTTAATAATCAATCTGTTCTATTTGAAATATTATGTATTTTTCATCATTTACTACTTCCTAATAATTTAGGATATTTTCAATTAGCAAAACTTGAAACATATTTATCAGGATTATTTAAATTTTGTTTAAGTATTTCTGAACTCATCAAATCCAATCTTTCTATTCTAAAGCTAACATCTTTTTTCGTAGCTTTTATTTTTCCTATCAAATCTCAATATTTTTTTAACTCTAGTTTTCAGATTTTTAATTTAAAAATACTACAAGTTTTTCAAGTTAAACTAGTTCTTTTTTTAGCCCAAATTTTTTAGAAAAAGAAGAAATTAATCTTCTTTTTCTTTATTTTTCCCTAAACTATTTTTTTACAAAATCTTTAATTGCTACTTGTTTTTTCCGTTCTAACTCTCTTATAATTTCTTTATAAACATATTCACTAACTTTTGCTCTTTTATAATTATTTTTAATTATTTCTTCTAATTGATCTATTTCTGATATTGTTAATTTTCTACAGTCAACTTGTCATATAATATTAAAAAACAAATCAGTATTATTTCACCAATAATTTTTTCAAAAATATTTTGGGTCTCAAGGCAGTATTTCTAATGAAAAAATTTCTTTATACAAAAAATTTATCATATCAACTAGTTCTTGTCATTCTAAATCCCTATAAATATATTTTTCTATTTCTTCATTATCATTTTCATAGGATTCATTAACAATGTATTCTTTTCATAATCTTTCTGCTTCAAAATATGAAATTTTTTCAGTATATTTATTTCATTCATCTAAAAATGAATATTTGTGTTTTAAAAATATTTTCCAATTATTATTTTTACTATTAATAAAAAAATATTCTCTTTTCTTTATTTCAAATCAATTACTTCATAATCATTGAATTATATGATAAATAATATAATTTTTAGGAAATTTTAGTTTAATCTCACTCATAATTTTTTATTTTATTAGATATATCTATTCAAAACTTTTTATAAAAGGTTTCTGCTAATATTTTTTTTCATTCAGTATTATTAAAATTTGGCTTATAATGTCAACTACCATTATTTAAATAATCTACTCATTTTTTTCATGATGATAGTTTAAATATTCAAGCATATTCTACATTTTTTCAATTTACTAACCAACTATGTGATTTTCAAAACTTTAATTCATAATTTTTTCAATCTTTTACTAAAACATAATCATATTGAGCATTTTTTGTAGTAAATCATGTTCATGGGTGAACAAATTTTCCATTTTTAAAAATTAATGGAGTTTGTTCTCAAATTATTTGTTGTTTTATCAACATAGGATATTTCCCATCACTAAAACTATTCACATATCAACTAGGATTATTTAGATGTTTTTTAAGTATATCTTTATCCATCAAATCCAATCTTTCTATTCTAAAGCTAACATCTTTTTTTGTAGCTTTTATTTTTTCTATCAAATCTCAATATTTTTTTAATTCTAATTTTCATATTTTTAATTTAAAAATACTACAAGTTTTTCAAGTTATTTTTATCTTTTTTCCTGGAAAAGCTTTTTTAAAATCTGGATTAGTTGGGTGACATTTATCCTTCTTCCTCTTTTTCTCATCATCCTTTTTCTTCAACTCACCAACATAATTTTCTGCACTTTTACTTACTTTCTCTAATTTATTATTTCACATTGCAGCTTCTATTTTTCAACTTGGGTCTGCTAAAGCTAAAGCTGTTGTTGTTCAAGCATAACTTCATCATTCTATTTTCTCTGTGTCTTCCATTTTATAGATTGTCTCATATAGTTTCTCTATTTTGTTTTTAAAATCAAGTATTTGTTTTGCTAATTTTTTCAAAGTATCTATTGGATGACTTACTGTTTGCCATATTCATCATATTCAATCCCATATTTTTCAAATATCTAAATCTTTTAATTTATCTATTATTCATTTAAAATAATCTTTTGTAGCATTTGTTATTCAATCTTTAACTGATTTTGTTATTTGTTCTTTTGTTAAGCCTTTATTTTCTTTTAACTTTTTATTGATTTCATTATTATATCATTTTTTAAAATTTTCATCATATTTTAAACTATAATTTATTGTTTTGACTACAACTACATCTATCATTTTTTCTATTTCTGCTCTTGATTTTCATTTTAATCTTCAATTATCATAATCCTCACATCAATCATAACAAACTTGTCAATTATTACTTGCTATTTTTAATTCATTCCAAAATAAATATACATCTTGATATTCTTTTATTTTTGGATTTTGATTTTTATCTAATTCATTTAATAAATCATCTAATATATAAAGTAATATAGCATTTTTATTTTTATTTCTTATTTGTAATATTTTTTGGTAAAGTTTTTTTAAATTATTACTTTTTATTTTTGCTCATATTTTTCTAAAAAGTTTTATATATTTTTTATATTTTAATACTTTTTTTAACTCATTTTTAGCTACACAACTATTTGTTCAATCTATTTTAAATAAATCAACATATCAAGTTTTACATTTCCATGCATTATTTTTATTATTATCTACACATACTGCATTATATGGTCTTGACCAATATATTCCTGTTCTTCCTAATTCACATCTTTCTGAATTAGATGTTGAATTCACCTCAACACCTTCTCAAACACTATTTATTTTAATCCCAAATTTTTCAAACAATTTCTCTAACTCTCTCATCAACTCCCCAAATTCATCCTCCACCTCAACTTCAACATTCTTACTTTTCCCATAACCATCTACAACTTTCAATATTGTTTTTCAAATCTTTTTTCCATAAATCTTGTATTCTAAATCATTTATTTTTTCTACTAAAATATTTTCATTATTTTTATAAATTTTATAATCTCCATTTCAATTTGTTATTTTTAATATTTTATAACCTTGTTTATAGACTTTTAATTTTTCTTTGTCTACTTTTATTTCATTTAATTTTGGAATTACTCTTATATAAAAATAATTATTTGCTTCATCAACCAAATATAATCTAGGATATTTATATTTTGGAATTTCTTTTAATTTCAAAACTAAATAATCTTTATTATTTTCTTTAATTATTTTTGTTTCTAAAAATCATTTTGGATAAATATATTTTGTATTATAACTTCCATTTCAACTTAATATTTTTAATTTCTTTTCTTTGTTTAAATACAAAGTTTGAGTTCTTCATCATTCTAAAATTAATTTTTTCTTTTCTACAACTTCTATATTTAATTTATATTTTAATTTTCAATTTTTTCTAAGTAAAAGTGTTGTTTTTCAAACTTTTTTTCATCTATATCTTACATACCAATTATTTGAATATAGATTTAATATTTCAGAATTTGTGCTTTCTACTGTATATCATCTTAATCTTAGATATGAATATCCAGCATTTTTATAAATTTTAAAATCTTTTTCTATCAATTTTTCTGGTACTTTTATTCCTATATGAACTCTTGTTGTTGTATATCAATTTTTTCTAAAATATACATATGCATTTCATTCTATTTCTCATTTTACTTTTAGTTTGTCTCCTGTCCAAGTTATTTTAAATTTTTTTCAAATATTTTTTTTGAGAATTTTTTAGCCAAACTTTTTAAGTTTTTAAAAGAAATTTTTTAGCCCAAATTTTTTAGAGAAAGAAAAGTTTTACTCTTCTTTTTCTAATTTAATATTAATTTTATTTTCATTAACATATTTTTTTCAAAGTTTATTTGCATACCAAGTAAGCCCCTTTATTTTTACAAAATCTTTTAATAATTCTTTCATTAATTCTCAATTTTTTCATGTGATATCTATAAATCAAAAACCTCAATTCAAATGTCAGTATATTAAAATTGTTTCTTCAATAATTAAATAAAAACTGTTAAGAAACATAGAATCAGGTATTTTTTTAAAAAAGTTTGTGTTTTTTAATTTTAGATTATTTACATCTTGTATATAATAAGTCTCTCACTTATAAAGTTTTTCTTTTATTTTAAATATATTTGTGCTCAATATTCATTCTTTAATATACTCATTATTACTTGACAATCATGTATAATCTTTTCAATAATTTACTCATTTTTCTTCATATTTATTCCAATCCTCTGACATATCATAATAAAAAATAAATTTTTTATTATGATATGTATTTATAATTTTTTTTATTCAATGAAAAATATAATTTCATGTTTTTTTATATATATTATTAGAATCCAGAACTCAGTTATCATCAAAAACAATTACAGGCAAAGTAGAATTAAATATTTTTGTAAAATTAATATTTTTGTATTTTTTTAACATTTTTTATTAGTTACCAGATATTGTACCATCAGCCTTTATACTTCTTCTTACTCAACTTTTTTTAGAAGCTGAAGGGCTAAAATCCTTTGTTCATTTTGGCCATCTTTTCCACATATCTCATGTATGATGAGTATTAGATTTAGACCAAATATCACCAGTTTTATTATCAATCATTACATTTCATTCATTCTGTGCTCAATTAACCTTTCAAGAGTGAAATTCATTTTTATAATTATCAGGTGTTTTAACTTTATCACCTTTTTTCCAACTTGCTCATTGATTTCATTTTCAAGCTTTTAATCATTTTGGAGGTATTTTCCATTTTTCAACCTTCTTACCTTTACTAATCCCTTCCCAAATTTTTTCTATTTTTTTAAATTTGCTTACTGGATTTAAAATAGTTCATATTGCTAATAAATCTTTTTCTAGTTGTGCTTTTGCTTCTACTCAATCTATTCTTCATAAATATAATTTTAATAATGTTTTTTGTCAATTTACTATATATGTAGCTCATGTAAATTCTCATACTCAATTAGCTGTGTCTTTTGTTAATTCTGATGTTGTTGCAAATATTATTAAAGTAGCATAAAGAAAATCTTTCTTAGCTTGTTCTGAATTTTCATATATTTTATTAAATTTATTATTTAAATCTAATTCTTTTAATCATTTATAATTTTCTAATAATATTTCTAAAGCAAATTTTTTATTTATTACAATAGATTTCTTAGAAGTTTTTGATTGAAAATACAAAGTTTCTAATGCTTTTTTAGAAGTTTCTGGAAAATTTTTATAAAATCAATATTTTTCATATAAACCTAAATTCAATCATAATGCAATATCTGAATATATAAATTGTTTTGAAAGTATTATTTCTCATTCTTTTATTTTTTGACCTTTATAATCTTCTAAATTTTCAAAAAGAGTTATTTTTAAACTTGAAATTAAGAATTCTAAAAAATCTTTTTTAACTAAATTATTTGTAGAATTTTTAATTTTATTAACTTTTTTTATAAAAGTTGCTTAATAATTATATCATTTTGACTTTAATATTTTTATATTTTTAGGATTATTAAAGACTTTTTTTATTGTATTTAAAATTTTTAAGGCTTTTCTATCATTTTTATATTTTTTCATTATATAAGTTCAAATACTTGTATATTTTTCTTTATAACTATTTATTTCAACTCAATTATTTACTTTTTCCCATTTTATATCATATTCTAAAAATAATTTTATTAATAATTTTTCCAACTCCCCAAAATCATCTTCCACCTCAACCTCAATACTCTTACTCTTCCCATAACCATCTACAACTTTCAATATTGTTTTTCAAATCTTTTTTCCATAAACTTTATATTCTGTTTCATTTATTTTTTCTACTAATACATTTTCATTATTTTTATAAATTTTATAATCTCCATTTCAATCTGTTATTTTTAATATTTTATAACCTTGTT
>JAMONT010000008.1 GCA_027066455.1 Candidatus Altimarinota bacterium | reverse complement strand
AATTAAAGAAGAAAAAATAGTAAAAGTTAAGAAAGTAATAAAAAAAGAAGAAAATAAAGAGGAAGAAGAAAAAGAGTTGGAAAAAGATATTTCTATTTTAGACACTAATTTAAAAATAAAAACAGAAAAAATAGAAAAAATAGTAAATATAAATAGTGTTGCTGTTTTGAATAAAGATTATTCTGAAATAAAAACTAATAGTGTTTTTGAAGAAGATGAAGAAGGAAAAAATGTATTTTTATGAACAGGAACTATTGATGTTAATGCTGAATTTGAAGAAATAAAAAATATAAAGGTTGAAAAATTGGAAACAGAAAAAGATTTTTGAGATAAAATAGAAGATTTGAATAATGATAAAAATTCTGAAAATAAAATAAAAATAAATAGTGAAACAGATGAAAAATTTGAAGAAGTGGAAATAGTGGTGGAGGAAGATGAAAAAGAAACTGCAACAATAGAAATAAATAGTATAAAAACCCCTCTCCCAACCTCTCCCCTTACAGGAGAAAGGAGTAAAAAAGAGGAAAAAAGAGAAAAAATTGAAGAAATTATTGAAAATTTGAGTGAAGAAGAAAAAATAATTTATGATAATAAAAATACAGAAATTAATTTGGTAGAAGAAGAAATTTTTTTAACTTGATGAATTGAAATAAATAGTCTGGAGCCTATAGAAAATGAAGAAAATAAAATAATAAAATTGGATTTAGGCTTAGATTTTTCTACTTGAGCTATTTTTGAATGAACTTGAGCTATTTTAAAAAATGCAAAAAAATTTGAATTTGAAGAAGTTTTAGGAGAAAATTTGAATGAAGAATTGGAAAAAATGTGAATTTTAGAAGAAGAATGAATAGAAATAAATAGTTTTGAAGATAAGGAAAAAATTATTGAAACGGAAGAATTGGCTCCTGAAAATTATGAAAAACTTCTAGAGGAAAAAGTAAAAAATTTTGTATCAACTTGATGAGAAGAAATTTTTGAACAAGGAAATTTGAGTTTACCCTTAACATCTCTTGAAAAAAACAATAAAATAGAAAAAATAGAAGAAATAATAGAAAAAAGTGAAGAAACAGAATGAATAAATTTGGAGGAAGATTTGAAAGAAAGATGAGTTGAATTAAAAAAAGAAGAAAAAAATTGAATAGAAATAAATAGTTTTGGGGAAGAAAATAAAATGGAAAAAATGAGTTTAGAAGATTTTGAAAAAGAACTAGAAAAAGAAAAAAAAGCCCAAAGTTGAAGTTTAGAAAAAATTGATGCAGGTGAAATAGAAGTTGATTATAGTAGCTTTACAACAGAAGAAAAAGCAGAGTTAGAAAAAGATTTATGAGATAAAGAAATAGAAAAAAAGCTTGAAAAAATTTCAGAAAAAGATTTAGAAAAAATGAAAAATTGAAATTCTTCTATAGGAATTGCAAATACATATTCTTGTAATATTGGAATTTGACAATGGTGTTATATTAGATTATCTTGAGCTTACAATTATAGTTATTGATATAGTAATTCTTGACTTGTTAGACTTTATACTTGAGAAAGATATATTAGAATTATGTGAAATAGAATTTGAAGATGAGTTGTTTACGTAAATGGATGGTGAAGAAATTATCATAATATATATATAAATGTTAGATGAAATGATTTATATATAAATAAAAATATAACTATTAATCAATGAGAAAAATATACTTTAGGACTTTTAAAATCTATATGATGAACATATTCTACTAATTGAAATATTTTATGAGTACAAATAGATTTTCCTAATAATAAACTTACTTTAACTTGAAAAAATCCTTGATATACTAGATTTTATTTAAAAATATATGATTATGGTGCTAGTAGATATATTACTTATAATTTTAATGTAAATGTTAAAAAAATAATAAGAAAAACCTGTAATGTAGCAGTATGAAAAATTTGTGAATTTTACTTAGATACATCACCTTATTATTATGGTTATACTGTAACTAAAAAGTGAATAATAGCTAATGTAAAATTTAAAAATAGGTTTTTTATACAGTGATTAAAAGCTTGAAAGACAAAAATTGTTTTTAAATGAAGAGGTGAAACTTTTATAGTAGATGCAGTAATAAAACCAAAACCTAAACCAATAATAATAAGAAAAAACATAGAATTAAAATTATGACAAAGTTATAATATGGCATTAAAAGGTTCTTATTATTATAAATATAGCGTAAAAAATACTTGAATAATTTCTTATCCAAGAAGCTGGCACAACTTGTATATTAGATGACTTTCTGTTTGAGAAACAACTCTTTATTGAGAAAAATATTGAATAGAAAGAAATATTATTTATATTTTTAATGTAAAAGTAAATCCTCCAAAAACTATTTATAAAACTTGTGAATTTAATCTATGACGCTGAATGTGTTCTAGTCCTACTATTTATGTAAATAATCTAAAAATTACTAATTCTAATAAAGAAGTAATAAATTATAGATTATGGAGAAATAATGTTCAGATTGCTTGAAAAAAAGAATGAAAATCTCAAATAAAAATATGGTCTTGAAAATACTTAATTTATGTTATTGATGTAAATATAAAAATAAAAACTATAACAAAAAGTTTTGCTTACAAACAATGAACCATAGCTAACTTATGAAATATTTATTGAAATATGAAAATGGAAGATCCTAGTATAGCTCATTTTTATAGAGGTAGCTTTTGACAACTTATTGCTAGTTTTAATAAAGTATGAAAAACAAGATTAATTATAACTCAGAGATATATAAAACATATAATAAATTTAGAAGTAAAAGATCCTGTTGAACGTTTTACTTGTAAAGTGACAGAATGAAAATCTTGTAGATATAGTTTTTATAACCCTTTAGAGATAGTAAAACCAGAAGTAAAAAATAAGTATATATGATCTTCATATAATTTCTGGAAAAGGAAATATACACATTGGGTAACATGAAAAAATATTTGAAAAACACAAGTATTATATAGAAATGCAAGCTGAGTTTTGAAATATGTAGTAAATTTAGAAGTAACACCAAGGCCAACACAATATTTAAGTTGTGGTTGAACTATTTGAAAAACCTGTACATTCTATCTTCCAACAAATGGTTTAAGATATGAATTAAGTAATTCTAGTGTTGCAAATTACTCTAAAGATTCTAATTATCTTTCAATTAATTGAAATAATTATTGAAATTCAGTTTTAAATGTTTATAAATGACAATATTTATATTATAAAATAAATATTTGAATAAGACCAAAAATTGAAACAAAATATTGTAATATGAATAATTGATGAGAATGCTGAATAACATTAAATAATTTAAATAGTTATAAATTTAGTTTTTCAAAAAGTTGATATTGAGATTTATACAAAACATCAAGTAAATGATTAGACAGATTTTATATAATCTGAAAAAAACCTTGAAATTTTCAAGTTTATTTAAAGAAAGGTTGATTTTTGTTTTATGTAATAAATGTATGAATTAGAAAAGTAAATTATGAAACAGAAACTTGTGTAGTTTATTCATGAGATTACTGTAGTTTTTATGTATGAAATACAAGTGAAAAAGTATTTTATAAATGAACAAAACTTCGTTACAGTAAAAAAATTTGAATGACAGCTTCACGTTCTAATATTAGAATACATTGAAATTTATTATGAAATACAAGAATATTTGTAAAAAATAAAAAAACTAAAAGATTAGAAAAAGTAATAAATGTAATTGTAAAACAAAAACCAGTAATTAAAAAAACCTGTTATACTTATAAATGATGAAAATGTGAATTTTTATTAGATAAAGCAGATACATATTGATATTCTACTAAATGAAAAGTATTTTCTAGGAAAACTTGAGAGATAAATATAATTAAAGATTCTAAAAAATTTACAATAGAATGAAAAAATAATTGATTATTGCGGTTACATGTAAATAGTAAATATTCATCTAAATATTATGAAATAAAAGTAATAATAGAACCAAAAGAAACAGTAGAAAAAAGTTGTGTTGTTTCTTGATTAAATTATTGTTATTTATGATTAGGTATGAATCGATCAGAATATATTTTAAGTTATTCAAGAGGCTGAATAATAAGAACTTTATGAAGTAATGTAAAGACAATTATAAATTTTGCTGCTTTATGATTTTGAGAAACTTTTGTTTATGTAAAAAATAGAGAAT
>JAMONT010000007.1 GCA_027066455.1 Candidatus Altimarinota bacterium | reverse complement strand
CCAAGTTAAAATTCACATTGGAATAAAAATTAAAATTCATAATAAAAAACTAGTTAGAAAAAAAGATTGTCTTAAACTAGCAAATAAATGAATTAGAAAAACTTCTCATCTAAAATAGATTTTTTTGAAAAAGTATAATATAAATGTAAGAAAAGTAGATAAACTTAAAACAAAACTTATTCAAGCTGTTACAACTGAAACTGTTCTATTTGAATAAGGATCCATAAAATTTAATACTAAAATTAATGTAATTATACTTATAAAAAAGATTACAAAAATTAGAGTCAAAAATATATTTATTTTCATTGTATTTTTTATTATTTATTATTTTCCATTTATTCTAATTATTTTTCTTTAAAAATCAAAAAAACTTTATACAAAATTTTGTATAAAGTTTTTTTTTTAATTATTTAACAAATTTTACAATATTGTTAAAAACTTCTGTATTAGCAACAGCTAAGTTTGATAAAACTTTTCTGTTTAAATCTACTTTTTTAGTATAAAGTGCATTTATAAATCTAGAATAGTTAATTCCTTGTTCTCTAGCAGCAGTATTAATTCTAACTGTCCATAATCTTCTAAAAATTCTCTTTTTTTGTTTTCTACCTATATATGCATTTAGACCAGCTTTCATCCAAGCATTTTTAGCTCTTGAAAAAACTTTTGAACTTAATAATCTATATCATTTAGTGGCTTTTATTACTTTTTTATGTCTTTTTTTAACCATTAAACCTCTTTTTACTCTAACCATTTTTATATTTTTTAGATAATAATTTTAAAAATCCTTTTTCTTTAATTCAAGAAATAAGGTTTTAAACTCCATGAGGAAGTTGTCTATTTATTTTTTTTGCTTCTGCATCAGAAACAATTTTTCAATATTGATTTCTTTTTTTAGCTTTTTTACTTTTATCAGAAAGTAAATGTCTTTTACAAGATTTAGCTAATTTAATTTTTCAAGTTCAAGTAAGTTTTACTCTTTTTTTTACTCAACTTCTTGTTTTTAAAGTCATAATCTTTTTTTTATAAAATATTTATTTTCTTATTTTTTTCCCTTTTACAAGGGGAATCCCTAAAAAGGGAGGGATTTTTTTACTTTATCACTTTCATTATAGCAACAAAATTATTTCAATTTTTTCTTACTTTTCATTCTAATTTATAAACTTCTTCTACTAAAGAAACAAAATGCTCCATTTTTTCAAATGCTAAACTAGCATAATGATTTTCCCTTCATCTAAGCATAAGAGAAACTTTTAATGGATGTCAATTTTCAGCAAATTTCAAAGCTTGTTTTTTCTTAATTTCTAAATCATGGTCTCAAATTTTAAAAGTTATTCTAATAGTTTTAAGATCAGGATTTTTTCAGATTAATTTATTTTTTTGCTCTTTTTTCTTTTCTCTATATAAAAATTTTCAGTAATCTAACATTTTTATAATTGTCAAATCACCTTTTCTTCACATTAACATTAAATCAAGTGAAGCTTCATAAGCTTTTTGTTTAGCTTCTTTTAGAGACATTTCTCACAAATTTCCTCAATCATCAGTTATTAATTGAACTTTATTTGC
Organism: Candidatus Altimarinota bacterium; assembly: GCA_027066455.1. Classification (GTDB taxonomy): domain Bacteria; phylum Patescibacteriota; class Gracilibacteria; order BD1-5; family UBA6164; genus JAMONT01. Next base: position 14,405 of record JAMONT010000007.1, on the reverse strand, counting down.
TTTGATATCACCATTTAATATTCTAGTATCTTTTTTCATTAAGATTTTTTTATTTAGAATTTAAAGATAATTCTTTCAACATTTTTGAATATTTAGCTTTTTTTCTAGAAGCATTATTTTTATGAACAATGTTCTTTTTAGCTAATTTATCAATAATTGCTTGTAATCAAGCTTTTACATTTTTTCAATCTTTTTTTTCATTTACCCAAACAGCTTTAGCAGCTTTTAAATCTTTTTCTTTAATTGCTTTTTCAAAAGCTTTTCTACTTTCAGTAAACATTTTTTTAAAAGCAGAGTTTCTAGAAGCTTTTCTTATACTTTGCTTCAAAGCTTTTTTTGCTCATTTAATTATTGGCATATTGTATTGTCTATTTATAATATATTAGTTTAATAAAAACATTCTAATTGGGGCTAAATTGTTTTTAATTAAGGACTGCATCAGTATATAAAAAAAAGTCAAAAAGTCAAAAAAAATTTTGACTTTTTTATGTTTAATTTCTTTTTTATCTAAAAATGGCTTTTTAGAAGTTTATTTAACAATAATTGTTTTGTAAAATTCCAAAGTATCTTTCATTTCTACTTGAGCATCTCATTTGAATTCTATTCAGCATTCAGCTGGTCATTCTATATCTTTTATTTCTATCATTCATGATTTCAAATTTTCTACCATTCATTTTCAAATTAATTTTCATTTTCTTACAACATTTACTTGACATTTTACTTCTACTTTTGATTCTGGTTGTAAAATTAATCATAAAATCATAAATCATTTTCAAGTAAAGAAAATTCATCATACTTTTGCTTCTCACAGAATAATTGTTTCTTCTTTTGGATCAAGCATTCAAGTTACAATTTTTTCTATTCTTTCAGTAATATGGTAAATAATTTTTGAATTTATATATTCAACATCAGCTTTAATAATTATTTTTTTAGCTGTAGAAGCTTCTCAAACTCAAAATCAAATAAGTATAGCTTTACTTCATTCAGCCATATTTATATCTGATTCAGTAACATTACCAACTCAAGCATGAATAATAGTAACATTTGTTTCAGGAGTAGAAAGTTTTGAAATAGCACCTTTTAGTGCTTCCAAACTTCAATTAGAATCTGCTTTAATTAAAACTTTTAAACTTTTCAAACTTCCAGCTTTTATTTTACTCATTATAACATCTAAATTACTCATAGATTGAGCTTTTTTATTTCTCATAATTTCATAATATTCTTGTGATTTTTTTCTTGCTGCTTCTATATCTCAAACTACTTGAATTAAATCTCATCATTCAACAACTTCATTTAATCAAGTAAGTAAAATTGGATCTGAAGGATATGCTTCTTTTACTCAGACTCATGCAAAATTTTTCAATACTTTTACTTTTCAATAAACTCATTTACAAACAATAGAATCTGCTTTTTTCAAAGTTCAAGTATTTATAATAACTGTTGCAACTGCTCATAAAGATTTATCTAAATGTGATTCTATAACTGTTCAAATTGCTGATCTATTAGGATTTGCTTTCAAATTTTCCATTTCAGAAACAAGTAAAATCATTTCTAAAAGTTCATCTAAACCAAATCAAGTTTTTGCTGAAACTGGAATCATAGGAATATTACCTCACCAATCTTCTGGTGTTAATCATTTTTCTGATAATTGTCATTTAACATGGTCAGGATTAGCTCAATCTTTGTCCATTTTATTAATTGCAACAATTATTGGAATTTCAGCTTCTTTTGCATGATTTATTGATTCAATAGTTTGTGGTTTTACTCATTCATCTGCTGCTACAACCAAAATAGCAATATCTGTAGATTTAGCTCATCTAGCCCTCATTATTGTAAAAGCTTCATGACCTGGAGTATCTAAAAAAGTAATTTTTTTACCTTGGTGTTCAACTTGATAAGCTCAAATACTTTGAGTAATTCAACCTGCTTCTGTTGAAGTTACTTTTGATTTTCTAATATTATCTAAAAGTGAAGTTTTACCATGATCAACATGTCACATTATACTTATAATTGGAGGTCTTTCAACTAAGTCATCTTGATTTTCATTTTTTAATAATTCAGCTAAATTTCAACCTAAAACATCTTCAACTCTAAATCAAGAATGTTCATTTCTTTTAAAAGTTATTTCAAAAGCTTCTCAAATAATACAAGCAGTATCAAAATCAATTTTTGAATTTATATTCATTGACATACCATTTCTCATAAATTCCATTAATAATCTTGGAATTGCAATACCTGCTTTTTCTGAGAATTCTTTAAAAGACAAAATATCATCTATTATAATAGTTTGCCCAGTTCTATCAACTAATTGTTGTTTAATATCTTCTATTTTTGTTTCCTTTTTTTCTACATCTTTTGTTTTCTTAGCTCTAACAAATCCAGATTCTTCTTCTTTTTTCCAAAAAACTTTTTTATTAAATCTAGAATTTCTATTAGAAAAATTTCTTCCTCCAGAATTTCTATTAGAAAAATTTGTTTTATTTCAATTATCTTTATATTTATTTGTTCCAAAAGTTTTTGTTCATTTAGTTTTAGAACCTCTTTCTGTTATATTTCCCTCTGTATTAGTATTAGTTTTATTTTTTTCAGTATTATTATTTCTATTAAAATTTCCTTTATATCAAGTTTTATTAGCACTATAAGTTTTTTTATTTGTATCAGTACTTTTATTATAAGAATTATTATTTCCTTTATAATTGGGATTTTTATTACCAGAAGTATTATTTCCAGAATTATTGTTTCCTTTATAATTGGGATTTTTATTTTCAGAGGCATTATTTCCCTTATAATTAGGATTTTTATTACCAGAAGTATTATTTCCAGAGTTATTATTTCCAGAGTTATTATTTCCAAAATTATTTTTATTGTTTTGCTGATTATTATTATTTTTTAAATTACTACTTTGTGAATTAGGATTTTTTCCTTTATAATTAGGATTTTTCCCTTTATAATTAGGATTCTTTCTATTTGTTGTATAATTATTATTAGAACTAATATTAGAATTTTTATTTTCAGGATTAGAAACAATTCTTTTTTTTAATTTTTCTTCTAAATTAAGTTCTTTTTTTTCTTCTGGTTTCACATAATTTTTTTTCTCATCTGAAACTTTTTTAATAACAGCTTTTTTTCTAATTTTTACTCTTTTAACAACTACTTTTTTTTCATTATTATTTGTAGCATTTTTATGATTATTATCTATATTAGAATAATAATCATCTACTTTTGTGTTTTCAGTTTTTTTATTTACAACCATTTATTTTTTTATTGAAATTAAATTATAAAAAATTTAATCTTTTAGTATACTACTTTTTAAGTACCTTTAAAAGATTTTAATTTAAGCTTTTCTTAAGATTAAAAAATATAATGGGGTGATTATAATAGAAAAACTTTATTTATCAAACTTTTTTAGTATTTTTTTAAATTTTTCAATTTTTTTATACTTTTTTTTATAGTAAATAAAAAAATATATTTTAAATTTTAAACTCCCTTAAATTACAAACCTTTCTTTTTCAAAAATTAATTTATCATCAAAAAATATTTTATGTGTATCTGAAAAAACATCAATATGATATCTTTGTATAATTTTTCTATGAAATTTTTTTCTATAAATTCAATGTTTTTTTCATAAAGACATATGAAAACCAGCAATTCTTTCAAAAGCATTTACATCATTCAAATTTTTTTCCCAACTAATTCAATTATTTAAACCAAAACCCAATTCTCTCAAATAAATTTCTCCATCTTCATTTTGCTTTATTTTTTCCAAAATTTCTACAAAATTTTTTGGAGTATTTTCAGACCAAGAGACAACTAAACTTTCCTTTATTTCAAGAGTAAAAGGTTCTTTTAAAAAATGAGTTATCATTTTTGTGTCTGGAAATGCTCTTATTGAAATTTTTCAATTTGCTTTTGCAAAATTTTTTATTTCAGTAAAATTTTCTCAAATAGGAAAACTTCAACCTCTATTTTTTCCTTCATAATTTCCTGTATTTTGTTTCATATCTTCAAATCATCATTCAAAAATTAATTCATTTCAATTTTTTGAAATAATTTTTAAAGTATTTGCATTATCAGAAATTTGTTTTAATTTTTTTGATAATTTTTCATAATATGGAGTTTTATATTCAATTGCATCAGCATAATTTTCAACTTGTTTATCTGAAATATATCACAAATGATTATGTTCTAAACATCAAATTCAAGATTTATGCAAAGTCATTCTAATTCTAAAATTTTCTATTCTAAAATTAGTTGATTGAACTAAAATCACAGTAGAATTTTTTTTTAAATTAATAAGTTTTTCTTTTAAATTTTCTTTTTTTATTTCATCAAAATTAATTATTTCAATTTCCCCCTTCCTTATTAAGGAGGGAGTTAGGGGATGGTTATAATTTTTTAAATTTTCTATATATCATTTTGCTAAAAAATTAGACAATTTTGAGTCTGAATCATAAACCAAAACCACCTTATTTTCACTATAAGGTTTTTCCAAAAATTTTAAATTTTTTTCTAAAATATTTTTTGTAGCTTCTAAAAATTTTTGTTCTATAATATTATTTTTCATAATTTTAAAATTAAAAAGTTTTTTAATAACAATCATTTATTCAAGAATCATCATATGGATCAATATGCCATACTATATGCCAAATAGAATTTTTGTCCAATTTTTTTATTTCTTCTTCCATTTTATCTCAAAGATTATGGGCTTCTAAAATAGTTGTTTCTGGATTCATAACAAAATGAAATTCTACAAATTTATCTTTACTTCATCAAGCTCTAGTTTTCAATCAATGAAAAGATTCTGCTTTTGAAATTTTTAAAAAATTTTCTAAAATATCTTCTACTTTTTTATGTTCTCCCAAAACTTTATCTAAAAGCAAATCTACACCTTGTTTTACAAGTTTATAAGCCTCTCTAATTATATAAATTCAAATTATAAAACCAATAACTCAATCTATAAAAGATAAACTAGGAAAAAAATACAAAATTGCTAAAACTATAATTATTACAATATTTGTAACTAAATCAATTTTATAATGAAGAGAATCTGCTTTTATAACTAAATTATTTGTTTTTTTATAAACATAATTCAAAAAATAAACAAGGAAAAAAGTTACAATAATACTTATTAACATCACAAAAATTGTCCAATTTATATATGCAATTTCTTCAGGAAAAATAATTTTTTTAATTGAGGTATATAAAATATATAAACCTGATAAAATTATAATAGCTCCTTCCATTGTTGCTGCTATAGCTTCCATTTTTCAATGTCAATAATTATGCTCTTTATCTGCTTTATTTAAAGAAAATTTTATTGCAAAATAATTAAAAATACTAATTAAAGTATCAAGTAAACTATCAATAGCAGAAGCTAAAAGTGCTACAGAACCTGAAAAAATTCAAGCTCAAAATTTGATTAAAGCTAAAAAAAGTGCTGCAATTGTAGCTACTATTGGAGCTTTTTTTTCAAGTGGAAATTTTTTTATAGACATTTTTTTAGAACTTTTAAAAATTATTTTTTTTAATTTTCAAAACCATTTTTAGAAATATATTCTACCAAAGTTTTATCTCAAGATTTTTCAATTAATCAATTTTTCATAACATAAACTTTATCTATTTTCAGATATTCTAAAATTTTGAAATAATGTGTGATAATTATTATAGAATTTTTTCTATTTGATAATTTTTTTAATAATTCTGCAACTTTTTTGAAAGCATCAAGATCAAGTCAAGAATCAATTTCATCTAAAATAATATATTTTGGTTCTATAAGTTTCATTTGAAGAATTTCTATTTTTCTTTTTTCTCAACCTGAAAAACCTACATTCAAATCTCTGTTTAAAAATTTTTCATCTATATGTAATTCTTCCAAATATTTTTTTATAAATCTTTTAAATAAAAATGGTGATAATTCTCTAATTTCTGGTTTTTTAATTTTTAAATGTGTATTATAAATAATTCTCAAAAATTCAGATAATTTTACTCAAGGGATTTCTGGAACATTTTGAAAAGAAAGAAAAATCCCTGCTTTACTCCTTTCCTCTGGAGATAATTCAAGTAAATTTTTTCATTCTATTTTTATTTTTCAATCAACTATTTCATAATTAGGATTTCCCATTAGAACAGAACTTAGAGTAGATTTTCAACTACCATTTTTTCAAAGTAAACAATAATTTTTTCCAAGTTCAAATTCTAAATTAACTCAGTTTAAAATTTCTTTTTTTCATACTTTTACTTTTAAATTTTTTATTTCTATCATTTTTTATTATTATTAATATTTACAGCATTATAAACATTTTTTATTTTTTTTCAAAATTAAATTTTTATTTTTTTAAAAATGCTATATAATGTGCAAAATTATTTTTTAATACTATAAAAAAATGTGACACATATATTTTATAATGTGATTAACTGGTTCTTGAAAAGGGACTTTAATAAAAAATTTGAAAAATTTAAATCTAGAAGATATTATTTTTCCATTATCTTATAGAACTCGTGAACCAAGAAAAGGTGAAATAAGATGAGTTGATTCTCATTTTATTTCAAAAGAAAAATTTGTAACCTGAATAAATAAAGGTGAATTTTTAGAATATGCTACAGTTCATTGAACTGATTATTATGGAACAAAGTATAAAGATGTTTTAGAAAATTGAATTAATTTAGGAAAAATTGTAATAAAAGAAATTGATATTTTATGATTAAAAAAATTAAGAAGAGAAAAACCTGAACTTGATTCAAAATATTCAACTATTTTTTTAAATATTCCTAATTCTATTTTGGAAGAAAGAATTGAAGCAAGGTGAGTTTTTATGTGTAATGAAGAATTTGCAAGAAGAAAAAATTCTGCAATAATTGAGGAAGAAGAAATTTCAAAAATTTGTACTTTCGAAATAGATGCAACTCTTTCTCAAGAATTAGTTGTAGAAAAATTTTTAAAAATAATAAAAAAATAAAAAGACCACACTCCAACCCTCTCCTTTTTTAAGAAGAGGGAGTAGCTATAATTTAAATAAAAAAATTTATGATAAAATATTTAAAAAATGAAAAAGCTTTAATATTTTCTTTAATATTTTTAGTAGTTTTATTTCCTTTTAAGTCTCTTATTGAAGCTAGTAATTTTTTCAGCTTAATAACTTTTTTTGCAATTTTTTGTTTAATAATTTATTCAGCAATGTGAGTTGCTCATCATGCTGAAAAATTAGCAAAAAAATATTGAGAACCTTATTGAACAATTGTTTTGACTATTTCTGCTGTTACTGTTGAAGTTATAATTATTTGAATTATGATGAGTAATGCTCCTGATAATAATGTCACTTTAGCAAGAGATATAATAGTTTCAGCCTTGATGCTGGATTTAGCTTGACTTGCTTGACTTGCTATTTTTATTTGATGAATAACTTATTGAACCCAAAAATATAATGTTGATAGTTCTAATACTTATCTTTTAATAATATTTGTTTCTGTTGTTGCTGCAATGGTTATTCCAGATTTTTTGCCAAAAGAGTTAATAAAATCTTATAATTATTTTTTAGTTGTAATTTATGCTGTAATGATTTATGTTTTTTACAAATTTCAAACTATAACTCATTCTTGATTTTTTAGATATAAAAATGCAAAACTTATAACTGATGAAAATATAAAGAAAAAAATAAAAAAAATAAATGGATTATATCATATAGTTTGACTTATTTCTTTAATTATAGTTATATGATTAATGGCAGAATTTTTGAGTATTTTTATGAATAAACAAATTGTTCATTATAGTATACCAATTTGACTTTGAGCTTTAGCTGTTGCTATTATTGCAGCTAGTCCTGAGTTTATGACGGCTATAAAAGCTGCAAAAAGAAACCAAATGCAAACTGTTATAAATATTAGTTTTTGAGCTTCTGTTGCAACAGTACTTTTGACAATTCCAGTTATGATAATTTTGGCTTGAATTTTGTGAAAAGAAATGGAATTGTGATTAACGGCACTTCAGGCTTTGCTTTTATGAATAGTTTTAATTTGATGAATGTTGGCTTTTTGAGATTGAAAAGTTAATAAATTGGAATGATTATTATTTTTAGTAATATTTTTTATTTATATTTTTTTAATGGTTAGTTGAGTTTTTGAAACAGTTTAAAAAAAATTAAAAAACTTTTACTTGATTTTTTTCAAAAAAAAGTAAACTTTAAAAAAAAAACTAGAAAAATATTTTATACTTTTTAAAATAAAAAAAAATGTTTAAAAAAATATTATTAATAATTTCTTTATTCTTCATTAATTTTTCAATTGTTTTTTGAAATACTTTAGATCCTCTTTCATGATCTGGTGAAGCAAAAGATTGGGCAGAAGCAGAATTTTGAGTTTGAGGATATATAATTGTAAGTGTTCAAGAACCTGTGCCTTGAATGAATTGTACTATTTCTGCAAGTGCATTTGCACTTTGATGAGCTTTGGAACAATGTACTCCTGCTGAATGAAGAGCTGCTTGAAGTATTGAAAAAATAACTGATTTAATATGTCCAGCTTCAATGACTTATGATTGTTATCAAGAAAAATGATTTTGAAGTTTGAAAAGTGTTATTTCAGTATTTATAACATTTTTAACTTATTTAGTTTTAATTGTTTGAGTTTTATTTTTAGTAATAAACTGAATAATGCTTTCTATGAGTTGATTTGGTTCTTGAATGAAAGAAAAAATAAAAACAAATATTGTTAAAGCTATTTTATGACTTTTAGTTCTGTTTTTATGAGGTTTTCTATTAAATCAAATTGCTCCTTGGGTTTATTGATGATAAAAAGATTTTAAGCATAAAAACATTTAAGCACAAAAAAAGTAAGAAAAAATTTTCTTACTTTTTTTAGTTTTTTATTTTGAACATTTTCAAGAACCACAACATTCAGATTCAGAATCTCATTCAGATTCAGCATCATTAGAATGTGCTTGTTCTTCTATAAATCACATAAAACTTCAAACAATAAGTTCCAAAACTTGTGCATCATTTTCTATAGGATTACCTTCTTTATCAGGTAAAGCTTGTTTTAAAAAAGTTATTTGTTCATATAATTCTTCACTTACTTCTATAGTTTTCATAATTTTTTTTATTAAAAATTAAATTTATCTTATAAATTGTACAAGTTAGTTTCAGAAAATTAAAATTGAAATAGTAAACTATGATAACTATATTTATATTTCAAAATTATCATAATTTAGATTTTTTTATTTCAATATAAAATTTGAATCAAAAAACTTATATTACTATATATATAGATTTTTTTGTGTTTGTCAAAAAAATATTTTTTAAAATAAAACTATTAATAAAAAATATATGTTCTATTAAGTATAGCTTCAGTTAATTTTTTCTATTTTCAAGTAAAAATAATAAAAAAATTAAAATAACTAAAATAATCCAAAAAATTTTATAATATTCTTTTGTATTTTTTATTATTTTTACTTCAATATCATTTTTTGCTAATTTAGATAAAATTTCAAAAATTTTTTCAAAACTTTTATTATCTACAGCTCTAAAAAATTCTCAATTCGAAATTTTTGAAATTTCTTTAAGAGTTTCTTCATTTAATGGAGGAATTGTTTGTGTTTGGACAAAAGGTCAAACTTTGAATTTTATTATTCATCATTTTTTACTTCCGATTCAAATTGTATAAATTTTTATTTTTTCTTTTTTTAATAATTTTGCAACCAAAACAGGATTAATTCATCTATTAGAATCTCAATCTGTCAACAAAATAATAACTTTTTCTCTATTTTTTTCTTTTTCATCTTCTCCCTTTCCCTTAGGCTTAAGGGAAGGGGTTGGGGGATGGAATAATTGCTTCAAAAATAATTTTTTACTAATTAATAAAGCATCTCAAACAGCAGTTCAATTCAATCATCTTACATTTTGATTTAAAGAATCTGTTGTCAAATTTCAAAGAGTTTCATCTAAAATATTATAATCAAAAGTCAAAGGAATGGAAGTCAAAGGCTTTCAAGCAAAAACAACTAATCAAACTCTATCAGTTTTTAAATTTTTTATAAAAGATTGTAAAATATTTTTAGCAGCTTCTATCCTTGTTGGCTTCAAATCTTCTGCTTCCATACTTTTAGAAATATCAAGAGCAAAAACTATATCAATTCAATTTTTTTTAATATTTTCAGAAACATTTATTTTATTAGGATTAGCTAAAATTATGATAAAAACAGAAAAAATAAGTGTGATTAAAATTATTTTTCATATAAAAAAATAATTTATTTTTCAATATATTTTTTGCATATCTTCTAAAAAAACTATTTTTTTAGAATTTTTTTTATTACTAAAATAATAATAAAAAATAATTACTGGAAGCAAAAAAAACATATAAAAATATTGCTTATCAAGAAAATGTATATCAGCAAAAAAGTCCATAATTTATTTTTTATTATTTTAAAATTAGTAAGAGTTTCAGTATATTATTTTTTTATTAAGTCAATTCAAATTATTTTCTCCCTTTTCAAAGGGAGTACCCATAGGGGGAGGGATTATTTACCAAATATTTTTTTAAATTCTTCTAATATTCTCAATCTTTCTTCAATTGTATCAGAATAAGGAGAATATTCTGGATAGTAAATTTTTTTATATAAATTAAAATATTTTTCATTTAAAATATTTTCTAATTCTTTTAATGATTTATTTGATAATTGCTTATTATTTTTTTCATCTAAAAACATTCTAAATATATTCCCTATTTTATGGTAAAAAACTTCTTTTTCATAATCTCAAATTTTTAATTCTAAATCAGAAATTAATTTTAAAAAATCTATTTTTTTCTTTTTTTCAGAAATTTTTTGCTCAAAATTATTTTTTAAATTTTTCTTAATTATTAAATATTTTTTCAAAAAATTAAATAAAAAATATAATAAAATAATAAATAATAATATAAAAATTGATTTAAAAGAAAAAATATTTGGGTACAATTTTTTTTCATTTAAATAAATAGTTTTCATATCTGAAATATCTATTTTTTCTTCTTCTATTTCTTTATTCTTTTCTTCTTTTTTATCTTCTTCTTCTATTTTATTTTCCTTTTTTGCAGCCCCTTTCTCCCCGAAAGGGAGAGAGGATTCAGGAGAGAGGGCTTCAAAATCAGAAGATAAGGAGTTAGAGGGTTGGGGTGAGGAATTCAAAAAAGCATTAACACCAGCATTATTATTTCAAACAAATAATCTTTCTCAACTTACAATTATTTTATATTTTTTTGTTTTTTCTACTCAATTTAATTTTATAGGTCAGATAAAAAAAGTTCCTGATTTTTTAGGTTTTAATTTTAATTTTACATTTATTTTTTCAAATAAATTTCACAAAGAATCCGAACTAAATTTTCTAATTTTAGATTGAGAAATAACAGAAAAATTATCTAATCAATCAATTTCTATATTTCATGAAATTTCTTTATTTTTAGATTCCAAAAAAATTTCAACTTCTATCACATCTTCTATATCAAATTCTTCTTTATTTATTTTTAAAGAAATATTTATTTTTTCTTCTTTTGCAGCCCCTTTCTCCCCTCAAGGGAGAGAGGATTCAGGAGAGAGGGTTTTAGATAAAGGTGTTTCTTTTATTACAGCAAAAGAATTTGTAAAAAAAAGTGTAGATAAAAATAATATTAAGAAAATTATTTTTCATATTAAAAAAAGATTTTTTTTAAACATTTTTTATTAATCTTGTTACAATATAAAATATTTTTATTACAACAAGTGGCTTTAGCCTCTTGTTTTTTTCTTATAACTACTTTTGTAGCCCCTTTCTCCCTATCAGGGAGAGAGGATTCAGGAGAGAGGGAGGGTTTTTAAAATTCTCTAACTTCTTTTTTATCAACTATATCTAATTTTTCTTTTGAACTTGTATCACCATTTTTTTCTAATTCAATTCTTTTGTAAAAAATATAAATAAATACAAACATAAAAATTTCAAAAACAGCAACAAAAAAAATATCAATTAAATTTATTGTAAAATCTAGAATATTAAAAGTTTGAATATAAATTAAAAAATTTTTTACCACTTCTATACTGTTTGTTCAAAATTCCTGCTTAGTAAGAAAATATCATAATATTTTTGATATTAATCACAAAAATAAAAAAATTATTATAGAAATAAGTAAAATATTTCAAACAATTCTCCACCAATTATTTTTTGTTAAACTAACAGAATCTTCAAAATTTTCTTTATCAAATTCATCTTTATCAATTGCTGAATATAAAGAAAAAGTAACTTCTATTCATCTATAAATATAAAAAGTTATAGTTAAAATAATTCAAAAAAAGAATGTAAAAGTTCATATCTTGAGAAAAAAATCTATATTTTGATATTCTCAAAGTACAAGAAATGTAGATCAAAAAATAATAACTAAAGCTGGAATTAAAAAAACATATTTAAAAATATAAAAATAAGTTTTAAAAAGTTGGAACATTCTTGAAAATCAATAATTTATATTATCTTTCAAATTATTTTCAACTTCAAAATAACTATTTTTTATAGCTTTTATTGTTGCAATAAAAAAAGGAATTACAAAAATAATATAAACTATAAAAAAAATAAAAAAAATTAATAATACATAAATCAAATAATTATTGAAAAGTAAAATTGGCCACCATTCTCCTCAAGAATTAGAGGCATTAAATATTTTTTCTATATCAAGTTTTTGTAAAGAAAAAAAGGAAATAGCATAAAAAATAAATCAAAGTGTCAAAAATTTATAAACGAAAAGTGGTAAAAAAATTTGTGCAAAATTATTTTTAAAAAGAGTTATACTTTGTTCTATTCTTTCAAAAACACTTGCTTTTGGTACTAACATATTTTTTTTGGTTATTTTTAAAATTAATTTTATTTCTTCCTATATTTTCTCCCTTTTTCAAAGGGAGTACCCGTAGGGGGAGGGATTATTTCCCTTTTTTAAAAGTAACACTTATTAAATAAAGGAATTTATTTAATTATATTTATTTTTTTTATATGTCAAAATTTTAAAAATTATAAATGAATAAATTCCAAATAAAGCTCATCAATAAAGCAAAACATCTAAATATAATCAAATAGAATATTTTGTAGTTAAAAAAGTTCAAAAAGCAAAAATAAAAAATCCTAATATTAAAATTCAAAAAATATATTTTATAGGAAAATTAATTTTTACTAAATTTTTAGTATAAAAATATCATAAAAAAAGAAGCAAAACTTGTGAAAAAACTGTAACTATTCAAGCTCAAACAAAAGAATATTTTGGAATAAAAATCAGGTTTCAAACAATATTTATAACTGTAACTATAATATTTATTTTCAAAAGTTTTGATTGTTTTTCTGTTGAAATCAAAATATAAGTAAAAAGTAAACTTATAAAATAAAAAAGCAAAACAAACAAAACTATCACAAAGGCATCACTGGAAGTATATCTATTTATTTCATTTGACAAATATTTACTGGCTGAATCTCAAGCAATAATTCTTATTAAATAATCTCTAAATAATAATCATAAACTAAGAACTCAAACTCAAAAAGCAAATAAAACTTTGAAAGAATTTAAAATAATTTCTTCATATTTTTTAAAATTTTTTTGCTTAAAATTTTCTGTTAATAATGGTAAAACTGAATTCAAAAAAAATGCTCAAAGCATCATTATTACTTCAATAATTTTTATTGGCAAAGAATATAAAGCAACACTTTTATCAGCTTGTCAAATTGGTTCTAAAACAGAAAGTAAAATTACATCAATTTTCAAATAAACAACTCAAAGAAAAATTGCAATTCAGTATGGAATAGAAATTTTTAAAATATATTTCAAATAATCTTTATCAAATCTAAATCTAATTTTAGCAATTTTGTTTGCATAAAAAAAATTTAGAAAAGTATTTAAAATTATTCAAAAAATTCAAGCTCATAAAATCCATAAAAAAGGAGCAAAAAAAGCTGAATCACTTGTTCATTCAGGAAAAATAAAAAAATATTTTATAATTAAAAAAATCAAAAATAAGTTTAATAATTTTCATAAAATAGCAGAAATCATAGAAAATTCTATTTTCATATAAGCCTGCATCAAGGAAAGCAAAGTTGAATTTATAAGTCAAATTATAGTAAAAATTGAAACTATAAAAATAGAAAAAAAAGCTAAAGTAGAATTATATCAAGGTAAAAAGTAAGCTATTATTAAAGCCATAAAAATCACAATTGCTCCAGATAAAACTCTAAGAGTTAAAATATTTCAAATAATTTTTTCAGTTTCATTTTTATTTTGAGAAATTTCTCTAATTGTAATTGTATAAAGTCCCAAATCTACCAAAAAAGCAAAAATAAGCAAATAATTATAGATTTTTGTATACATTCCGTACATTTCTACAGAAAAATATCTGATTAATAAACCAATTAAAACTATAGAAATAATTGCTGTTGCTA
>JAMONT010000006.1 GCA_027066455.1 Candidatus Altimarinota bacterium | reverse complement strand
AAACTTCTAGAATATTTTTTTCTTGAAATTTCATAAATTTCTTTTATATAATCTGGAGAAACTTTTGAATCAGCAACATAAAGACTTTTTACTGAAAATGGATCTTTTACTTGTCATTTTACTAAAAGTTTGCAATAAAATTCTCTCATATTTAGGTTTGCTAAATCATATGGTTCCAAAAATGGATCAAAATGTTTTGCCATATAAATAGCATCTTCACTTGAAATTCTAAAACTTATAAGTGTTCAAACATTTCAAAATAATGAATTAGAAATTTCTTTTGGCATTTGGCTAATAAATTGATGAGCAACTGTTAAAGAAAGTCAATATTTTCTTGCTTCACTCAAAATTTCTGAAAAAGTTTCTGTTGCAAAATTCTGAAATTCATCAACATAAAGGAAAAAAGGAGTTCTTTCATTTTTGTCTGTTCCTGTCCTTCACATTGCTGTTTGAAAAATTTTTGTTACAAACATTGCTCATAAAAATCACATTATTTCTTCTTGTAATTTTCATTTTGGTAATTTTATTAAAAGGATTTTTTGATTATCCATAACATCTCTAAAATCAAGTTTATTTTCATGACTTGCAAAAATATTTTTCAAAATATCAATACTTAAAAGTTGTCCAACTTTATTCAAGATTGGCATAATTGCATCAGTATTAAACTGTTGACTCCAACCAGCAAACTCATTTGTCCAAAAATTTCTAACAACATCATCTTCAACAATATCAATCATTTCATATCTAAAATCTTTGTCTGTTAAAGCTCTAATAATATCAAAAAGTGTAGAATTTGGTTTATCTAAAAGTGCCAAAAAAATCATTCTAAGAACATGTTCCAGCTTTGAATTCCAATTACTACCAAAAAACTTTTTAAAAATATCTATAAATCATTTTGCCAAAACCTGCTTACTTTCAGTAGATTTAATATCAAGAGGATTAAAACAAAAAGGAAATTCAGCATCTGTTGGATCAAATAAAACAACATCATTTTTCCTTGATTCTGGAATATGAGCCATAATATCTTCTATCAAATCCCCATGAGGATCTATAACTCAAAGTCATCTTCATTGTTTCAAATCATCTATCATCAAACTAGTTAAAAATCTAGATTTCCCTGTTCCAGTTTTTCATAAAATATATAAATGCCTAAGTCTATCTTCATCATAAATCCCAACAGGAACCTGAATAGATCTATAATCACTAGTTCAAACAATATTAATATTTTTAGGAAAACCTTTTGGAATAACTTCAATTCAGTAAGGTCATTTAATTCTTTTATAGTCAAAAATTGGAGCTCAAATAGGAAGTGCTAATTTTCTTGCTGTAACTTTTAAAAGTGAAGTTTCATTTTTTGGATTTGTCGGAAAATGAATAATACTTGAAATTTCTTCACTACTTAAAATATATTGCTTGAAATTTTTAGCAACTTGAAAAGCTACTATATTTTTTGGATTTCTATGAATTTTTAAATTAAATTGATTAAGTGGATAATTTTTAAAAATCAAAAAATTATTAAAAATTGCTTTCAATCTTCAAACAGCTGAAGCCTTATTTTCCCCTTGCATAACAATATATATTTTTGTTTTAAAAAGTTCTTTATCTAATTTATGAGCAAAATATTTATCACCTACTTTTTTCCAATCTGAATTAATTTTATGATTAAACATATACTTAAAAAATTTGAAAAAAAGTATAAATTTGAAAATAAAAAATTCTTTTTTAGAATTAAACCAGAACATAAAACTTTCTTCTATCAAAGGTTCAAACTCAAAAAATATAGAAAATTTATCCCTGATAATATCAAAACCTTCAAAATTTCTAAAAATATTAAAAATAAAATCAGTACTATCATTCGTAGAATATTTAAAAGGAAAAAACCAAGAATTTTCTAGATTTAATTCTCAAACAATAGTTCTAGAAATATCATATTTCCAAGTTCATTTTGTATCAGGAACCATTTGAAAATCATTAAAATGAGTATAAAACTGACTTTCAAAAGATGAAAAAGTTTCTGAATCAGAAGTGTAGCTATAAAAAATTTCTCATTTATAAGAATTAAGTCACAAAATCATTTTTTTATTTTCCAAAGTTTTTCAAATGTCATCAAAAAAATTTTCCATAAATTTCCTTCATTTATCATAAGAATGATACACTTTTATTAATTGAGTTTTTTGCATTTTATATATTTTTTCCTGAAATAAAAAAATTCTTACTAACTAATAAATAGTATAAGAATTTTTTAAAAAATTGCAAATTTTGATGTAACTTTCAAAGTTAAAATGTCACCTTTTTACAAAGTAGAAATGTCACTTTTATGATAAAATTAAGTAAATAATATTACTTAATTACTAATATATGACTAATTACTTTAAAATGAGCAACAAAG
>JAMONT010000005.1 GCA_027066455.1 Candidatus Altimarinota bacterium | reverse complement strand
CTCAACTATAAGTTACTATTTTAAAATCTGTTGGTTCTGGCAAATATCATTTTTTTATTTTAAATATATCTAGACTTTTTATCATACTTCATAAATCTGTTGTTCTAACAGCATCTCTTGTATCTTTAACATAACTTTGCCAATACATAAAAGCTACAGTTCATAAAATTGCTAATATTGTTATTACTACTATTAGTTCTATTAGAGTAAAAGCTTTTTTAGAGAGAATTCAAGAGAGAGGGAATTTTTTCATAATTTTTTTTTATTAAATAAAGTTTTTCTTTTTTTAAAAGAAATTATTTAGCTTCTTTCCAACTATTTCATATAGAAAAATCTACTTTCAAATCTATCAAATCTTCTTCTTTTATTGTATAAGTAAAGTATTTTTTATATTTTATTAAAATATTTTCCATTATTTTTTTTACATTTTTTTGTAAAATTTTTTCTTCTCCAGGGAAAACATCAAAAATAACTTCATCATGAACTTGAATAATCATTTTTGATTTTAATTTCTCTCCCTTTCTCCCTTGGGGGGAAAGGGCTGGGGATAAGGGGGCTTCCATAAAATTATTTATATCAATCATTGCTAATTTCATAATATCTGCATTTGTTCATTGAATTGGCATATTTTTTGCTTCTCTTTCAGCTGTATTTTTTATCATTTTATTTCTATCATTTATTCAGGCAATATATCTTTTTCTCCCAAATAAACTTTCTACAAAACCATTTTTTTCAGCATTCAAAATTATATCATTAAAAAAATTTTTTACTTCTCCATACTTCAAAAAAAATCTTTCAATATAAATTTTGGCTTGTTTAACAGAAATATTTATCATTTTAGACAGCCCAAAAGCTGAAATTCCATAAATTACTCAAAAATTTACAGCTTTAGCTATTTTTCTTTCAGAAGCTGAAATATCTTTTTTTTCAAAAATAAATTCTCAAGTAGCTTGATGAATATCTCCAGAATTTTTAAAAACTTCAAGCAAATGGTCATCTCTACTCATCATAGCCAAAATCCTTACTTCTATTTGAGAATAATCAAATCACATAATTTTTCATCATTCAAATCTAGAAATAAAAGCTCATCTTATTTCTCCAGCAATTCAATTTCAAACAGGAATATTTTGCAAATTTGGTTTTGTACTTGAAAGTCTTCCAGTTGTTGTAACTGTTTGATTATAACTTGTATAAATAAAATCGTCCGAGCTTAAAATTTTTAAAATTCCATCAATATAAGTTGATAAAAGTTTTTTATAATGTCTATAATTTAAAATTTTTTCAGCAATTTCATATTCTTTTGATAAATTTTCTAGCACTTCTACTCCCACAGAATAACCAGTTTTTGTTTTTTTTCATTTTGGTAACTCTAGTTTTTCAAACAAAATTTCTCATACTTGTTTTGGTGAATTTATATTAAATTCTTCTTTAGCCAAATCAAAAATAACAAGTTCAAGACCTTTTATTTCTTCTTTCAAAATTTCTCATAATTTTTTTAATTTATTTTTATCTACTTTTACTCAAGAAATTTCCATATTTTTTAAAACTTCTATTAAAGGAATTTCTATATTTTCTAAAACTTGATTTTCTATTATTTTTTCTTTTTCTTGTTTTTTAAATAATTTATAAGTCATATAAACATCTTCTCAAGAATATTTTCAAGCCAATTCTAAAGAAATTTCTTCAAAACTTATTTTTCATTTATTAGTAATTTCATCATAATGTATCATTTCATAATCAAAATATTTTTCTGAAAGTTTATCAAGAGAAAGACCTCTAACTCCAGGATTTTGAATATATTCTCCAAGAATTGTGTCATAAAATTTTGCCATAGATTTTTTTTATTTTTTAAAATTTTTTTATATTTTTCCAGTTTTTTAACACTTAGCCTATTTTTTTCTAAACTAAATACAAAACATTAAAACCCTACTACCTCAAATCCAAAGTTCCTTCTTCTACTTCTATTTTTTCTATATATTTTTTTGCTTCTGCTTTTTTATAAGCTTCATTACTAATAATATTTTCAGAATTTTCTATTCATTTTTTTTCTAAATATTCTCAAACAACTCATTTCAAAGCATTTGCCAAAATTCACATATCTTGTCATCACATTCAGGAATTATATCACATATTATTATCAAAGTTTTCTTCCCCTTCATCTTTTCTAATTTCTCCTACTTCATCAACAACTTTGAAAGGATTTGCAGCATTTTCCAAAACAAAACTATCATCTCAAATTTTATGAATTACTAAATCTCATTTATTTAGTAAAGTGTCTATAAATCAATATTGTTCAACTTGCATTCATTCAATTTTTTCAAATTTTACTGAAACAACATCATTTGTAAAAAGTGACCAATTAAGTTCTATAATTCCAGTATTTGTTACTATCCAAACATCATTATACCAATCAAAAATATCATAAACCATTTTTATAAAAACAAAAAATAACCAAATTTCAAGCATATAAAATGGAATTTCTTTGAAATTATCAGAATAATAATATAAAAAACTAGGAATTAAAACTCAAAAAGTCATCCAAAAAAGATATTTATCAAGAATTTCAATTATATGTTTATGCACAACTAAAAGCATTTGATCTCATTCTATCAAATATTTTCTAAAAAAATACTTATCAAATTTTTTCATAGTTATTTTTTAAAATTTATTATTTTTAAATATTCTTCTTCAGTAAATAAATCTCCATATTTTACTTTATCTACAAATAAAATTCACTCTAAATGGTCATGTTCATGTTGAAAAATTCTTGCTAAAAATCAATCAAATATTTCTGTATACTTTTTTCCTGTTAAATCAAAATATTCTATTTTTATTTTTTTAAATCTTCTACTAATTTATTAATATTATTATATATTTTTTTTATTCTTTTACAAATTTAAAACTATTTTTTAAATTTTACTGATTTTTTTTAATTCAACATTTTTTCTATTTACTTAATTAACAAAAAAAAACTTAACTTTTTAAAAAGTTAAGTTTTTTTATTTCTATTTTTATCTAGCAATTCTAGCTGCATTAGTATATTCACTTAAGAATTCACTAAGTAGAGGAGCTGGATCATTATATAAATCAGAATCAAAATCTAATAAAGTTCAAATAGAAAGAGCATCATCAGAATTTAGATTTCAATCAACATAAGTTCTTTTAGAAACTAAATGATTAATATCTCAATATAAAGAACCTTTTACTACTAATTGTGTAGAAGTAGTAGTATTTTCTTCTCATTTAATTTTTTTATTATTACCTATTACAATATAAGTTCAATTTAATTCTTCTACACTATTTTTAATTATTAAATCTCATCATTTAACTACAAATGCAATATTTTTATTTGGAGTTATATCTTCTTTTATAGTTAAATTTCATTCTACAATAAATGTTGTAGCTTCAGTAGGAATAATAAATGTATTATCAATAGTTACATCTCAACTAATAATTTTAACATTACTTAATCAATTATAACTTGTCCAAGAATTAGTAGCATTGTTATTCCCAATACTTACAGTGTTATTATTTGTATTAATATTATCATCAGCTCTAGCTGTTCTACTATGAGTATTTCAAATATTTCAACCAACAAAGTTATTATCTGAACTATTTACATTATTTATATCAATAGTAGATCAAGTTTCTGTATTATATTTAGTATTTCAAGCACCAAGTGTAGAAACTCATGGTCTTGCTACTCTAATATTAGATGTTCTTGCAAAATATGCTTCTTTTAAATCATCATCAGCTGAGCTGTCTCAAGTTTGAATAGTTGCAATTATTTTTGCATCTGCAAAATCATCACTTGAACCAATATCACTTGTAGTTGTTTTTGCATTTCAAACAGTAAACTCAATAGATTTTCCTGGTTGTAAAAATCAGTTTGTTAAATTATTAGAAATATTTATATGGTTATTATTATTAATAAGATCACCAGTTAATACTGTATCTCCTTGTTCTACAATTAAATTTAATGTTTCATTTGTATCAAAAGCCAAACTTCTAACTCAAGTATTTTTTAAGATAACTTTTTTATTATTACCTAATAATCTTGGTCAAAATAAATCTACAGCATCTCAAACAATTTTATTTTTTTCTGGAAAAATAATTTTTAATTCTCAACCAGCTGGAATAGTTATTATGTCAATTTTACAAGTGCTTTTATCACACCATTTTGGCCAATCTGCATCAGGACCATAATCACATTCATCAATATAATTTGAATCTTCTCTTTCTCATACTATACCATCTCAACATATATAATTTTTCTCAACATCTGGATGTGTATCTGTTAATTTACAAGTACCACTACATCATTTACCAGTTCAATTATCATCATCTCATAAATCACATTGTTCTGGATTTCTACCCCTTGTTGGATATTCATCAAGAATTCAATCTCAACATCTGTCAATTATTATTGGAGGAGGAATAATACCATCAGTATTTTCACAACTATCACTTGTTCTATATCTATTATGTCCTAAATCTGAAACTTCACATTTTATATTTCTAACATTTGCTGAATATGCACAAACTCATGAAAAGTGTAATTTTGTATTTTCAGTTCAATCTAATCTTGTATTTCAAGCTCTTCATTCTATATATTCACCATTTCAACAATCTATTCTAAAATTAGTAGTTTTTTTACTTGCTTCACAAGTTACTTCTATTCAATCAGAATAATTAGATTGAGCATCTAAATCTATATTTACACATCTAGTAGAAGTTCTTCCTCAACAATTAGTAGTACATTCTTCACCTCAACCACTTGTAACTAATATCTCTGTATCATCTTCATCAGAAACTTCTCTACCAGTATTTTCATTTTTTCAAGTAACTTTAGCTGTATTTGTATAATTATCAGTAATACCATTTGTAGTAGTACATTCATAATCATAAACTTGTCCAATAGCTAAATTTCAAATAGTTTTATTACATTCTGGATTTTTTTCATCAGTAACTTCAACATCTTTCAAATCAACTCTTCAAGAATTTTTTACTGATATTTTAAATACAGCCTTAAGACCTTTATATACTGTTTGACTATCATCACTTATTGTATGAGTCTTTGTTCCATCTCTATCATTTTCATTTCAAGAATATTTTTCTATTTCAATGTCTTCAGGACTATTAATTGATCAATCTATTTGTACTTCTGTTGTATCAGTATCAGTTACAGGAGTGTTAGAATTTACTCATTTAGCTCTTACTGTTGCACTATTAGTATAATTAGAAGTTGTATTTGATCTTTCACATTCATAAGTGTCTTCTATTCAAACTTTTAATTCTGTAATAGTTTTATTACAATTTGGAGCAAGTGTATCAGAAATTATTACATTTTTCAAATCTTCAGTTCAATTATTTTTTACTGTTATTTTAAAAACAGCTATTGCATTATTTGAAACTTTTTGATTATCATCAGAAAAATCATGAGTTTTTGTTCCATCTAAATCATTTTCATTTCAAGAATATTTTTCTATTGTAATACTTGGTGATTCAACTAAAACACTAGTTGGATCATTATCAATTACATTTTCATTAGAAGTTACTCAAGTACCTTTAACATCAACTGTTATGGTTTTATCAGAAGTTATATTATCTTTTTCACAACTATAAACTATTTGTTCATCTGGGTCTAAAATAGCATCTTTATTTCCAGTTTGTTTAATTAAAACTAATAATTCTTCTTTTGTTTTAGAACAATTAGTATTATTAGATTCAACATAAACATCTTTTAATCATTCTTGTCAATTATTTTTTACAATAACTTCAAATACTCATTTATTTCCTGAACTAATTTTTTGACTATCATCACTTGGATCATGAGATGTATCTCAATCTAAATCATCAGGATTTTTAGAATAAATAACTATTTCAATTTCTGGGTCAGGTTCAACAACTTTTATTTCAGTAGGATCTGAATCTATAGGAGTTGTTACTCAAGTATCTTTTCATTTTGCAACTACACTTGCTACATTTGTATAATCAACAATTGTATTATCTTTTTCACAAGTATAAGTTTTTGTTTCATCTACTTTTAATTCATCAAAAGTTTTATCACAATTTGGAGCTTTAGGATCAGTTATTTTTACATCAACCAAATCTTCAACTCAAGTATTTGTTACTTTTATTTTAAAAACAGCCTTAGAACCTTTTTTAACTGTTTGTGTATCATTATCATTTTCTTCATCTCACTTATTTGGATCTAAATCATCTGGATTAGCAGAGTATTTAACTATTTTTACAGAAGGAGAATTTTTTGTAACAACTTTAGTTGGATCATTATCATCAACAGATTCTCCTGAAATAACACCAGTACCAATAACATCAACAGTTATAATTTCATTTGAAGTTATATTAGGTTTTTCACAACTATAAATAACTTTTTCATTTGGATCTAAAATATTATCTTTATTTCAAGTTTGTTTAATTAAAGCTAATAATTCTGCTTTTGTTTTAGAACAACTAGGATTATTAGATTGAACATAAACATCTTTTAATCATTCTTTTCAGTTATTAGTTACAACAACTTCAAAAACTCATTTGTCTTCTGAAATAATTGTTTGAGTATCATCATTTGGAGTATGAGATTTATCTCAATCTAAGTCATTAGGGTTTTTAGAATAAATAACTATATTTATTTTAGGATTAACTTCTTTAATTATAACCTTAGAATCATCATCATCTGAAACAGGAGCTAAATCAGGATTAACTGGATCAGCTTTTATAGAAATAACATTTGTATAATCTTCTGAGATTTTATCAGATTTACAAGTATAAGAAAAACTTTCACCTGGTTCAAATAATTGATTCATATTCATATTATATGATAAATCAAACCATCTTTTATCTATATTTGTATAATAAGTTAAAATTTCATATACATTAATTTTTCCCCAACCACTACAATTTGGAGCTAGTTTATCAACAATATCTATGTTTTTTAAAGCAACTTCTCAATCATTTTTAACAGTTATTCTAAAAATAGATTCATTATTTTTATAAATTGTTTGAGTATCATTTCAAGCTTTTGAATCTAAATCATTTGGATTTATATCAACTTTATCAATTGAAATACTTGCTTTTTTAGCTTCTCAAACTTGAACAGTTTTTGTACAAGATTGATTATTTATTTTTTTATCAGCATAACATTTAACTGTATATTTTCAAGATTGACTAAATTTAAAATCAGCTGATCAAGAATTAGAATTTTTATCAAAAATTACATTTCAAAATTGATCAATTATATTTATATTAAATCATTCAGTTACATTTGTTCCTTTACACAAAATATTTGCATTCAAAGGAGCATCTCAAGAAGATGGATCAACTTCAATTCAATCACAAGTTGCATCTTTTTGTTCTAATTTACAAGTATTAGAACAAGTTTTTCCAGAAGGAATTGAACCTGGATTAGCAGTATCACATTCTTCTCATTTATTTGTGTCTACAACTCAATCTCAACAAAAAGCAGGTTTATAAAATACACATTCTCTTTTTGTTTTTACTGTTGGTTCAGCACAAACTTTTCCATTATTAATATTACGATATTTTGCAAAGTAAGTAAGTTTATAAGCATATTTATTTCTATCAGCCCCAGTTTTTACTTCCTTTAATTTTATACCTTTTTGTGGACCAGAAACTAAAAATTTTTCTGAAACTCAAGGTTTAAAAATATGATATTTAGAAGAATAACCACATCATGTTTCTATCAATTTCATATTATCAACTTTGATAAATTCTCAATTACCACTACTTACTAATACTCTAATATATTTAGCATTAGTAGGAGATGTAGATAAAGATAATTCTCAAGGGGCAAGTGATCTATTAGAAGTAGTTGCTAATTTATTTACATTAAAAGTTTTAGAACTAATTACACCTTTATTAGAATTTAGGTAAGAAAGTTTTATTTTTTGTCAAGCTTTATTCCATCTATAAGCAGCATCAAAAGTTAATTTATAACCTTTAGCTGAATGAATAGAAACATCTTGATAAAAACTTTTATTTTTCCGGGTAAAAGCATAATAATTACCATGTGAAGGAAGTGCAGTACCTTTTTTTGTAGTATTTGCAGTTCCTGTCCAGTAAGCTGGAGTTTCAGGATGGTTTGATGTATTTTCAAAACTTGGATTTTTTAATAAATTTACTCAAGGATTATTACCTGGAGTATGCCAAGTAAAATAATTAGTATAATTTAATAAATTATTTGAAGTTTCCCAAATAGTAAAATTTGGTTGTAAAGAATTCCAAGTATAATTTATTTTGTTATCATCTTCAAAATAAATTATATTATTTGGTCCTGGATTATAAAAACTATAACTTAGGTTTGTAATTGTTTCACCTTCATAAACTGTTCCTCAATCAGAACAGCTTCCACAAGAATTTGAATCAGGAAAAGAATTACAAGAGTCATCTGCATAATTAGTTGCATTTACAGAATTTATAGAAAGTCATATTATAAATACGCTTACTATAAATAATAATATTTTTTTTAACATAGTTTAAAAAAATTAAAAATTAAATATTTTATAAATTTAAAGGATTTTTTCAGGTTTCTGTTCAACCTTTGGCTGAACCACCTCAATTAGGAGAAATATTAGTATTTTCTATTGTTCAAGTTCATATTGAACTTTCAACAGTAATAATTTCTTCACCTTCTTTTATTTTTTTGAAATTACCACTTTCAGTTTCTTTTTCAGAATTAGTAGTTATTTCTTTTGTTTTTGTATCTTCCTCTTTATAATCACAACTTGTAAAAAGTCAAGTTATTATTAATAATAGTGATATTATAAAAAGTTTTTTTATTGTGTTTTTAGCTTGCATAAGACAATAATTAATATATAAATTTTTAAAAAATAGCCTAAGCCCTTACTTTTATGAGCTTAGACTATTTTAAAGTTGTATTTTTAATAAGTTTTTTATTTAAACTAAACTCTTCTTTTTAGTAAAAAACCTCACATTAATAGTGCTAATAAAATTAATATATACATTTCTGGACCTGTTTTTTGTTCAGTAGCATGTTTAATATTAGTTTTAATAGGTGTAGTTTTAGCTACTTCTTTTTTTTCTGTTTTAGCAGATTTATAAATAACACACTCTTTATGAGTTGTTGCATTAATTACAATTTCTTCTGTATCTTCTAATATTGCATGAGTAGAAATAGGATAAACTAACATTGCTACATTTTGTCCAGCAGGAACAGTATTTTTTTCTATACTATAAGAGGCACCTCTAACAGTTCCAATCCAATTTACAGATTTTCCAGGTTGTAAAACATAACCATCTAATTCTTTATCTTTCAAAGCTTCTAAATCAGGAGTATATTTCCAAAATTTACCACCAATAGTTTTATTTTTTATTTTAACTTTATCTCAAGCTAAATTTACCATTTTTGGATCTTTTTGTTCTGCTTCATACATTAATAATTTAGAAGTAGAAGTATTAATCCATTTATCTGTTAATTCAGATATATTATCACCTTGTTTTACTTTATCTCCAGTAAAACATTGATCACATGATTCATTAATAAAAGCTGAATCAGTATCACATTTAATTTCTTTATAGTTACCTGGTGCTGCTTGTGTTATACCAAGACTAGCTATAAAAACAGTACTTATTGTAGCAGTTGCTACCAAAATTTTTCTTAACATAATCAAATTGTTAAATAATTAAAAATAATATCGACACAAATATTCTATCAAATAAAAAAGCTCTTGTCAAAAAAATAAGAGCTTTTTTATTAAAAATTAACTGGACTTTTTGAGTATTTTATTTACAATTAATTGTTGTATTAAAATAAATAATGTTGTTATTCCCCAGTATATTCAAAGTCCTGCTGGAAAAATATAAGTAAAAACTCAAACCATAATTGGAAGTACAAATAACATAAAATTTTGCATAACTTTTTGATCTGGCATCATTGAAGCTAAAGAATTATCATCTTTTTTTACTATTTCTTTTGTTTTTTCAGGAAGTTTATTTTGGCTAAATGAATATCTAACTTGAAGAAATTGTAAAGTAGCAACAGTTAATCATAAAAATACACCAACAACTCATCAAGTTCAATATAAATCTAATCAATAAAAAACTGGTTCTATTTTTGAAAGATCAAAAGGTTTCAAAAATTCATAAAGGTAAAAAAGATTAGAATCATCTTTAATATACATAATTACATAATATAAAACAAACAAAATAGGCATTTGTATAATAAGCAAACCACAAGATCACATTGGATTTACCTTTTCTGTTTTATAGAGTTTCATCATTTCTTGTCCCAAAATTTGGTGATTTCATTTATGCTTTGCTTGAAGTTCCTTTATTTTTGGTTGAATTATTTGCATTTTTTTCTGACTTTCAAGCATTTTATGTTGAGGCCAAATTAAAATAATCCTAATAAGTAAAGTTATCAAAATAATTGCCCAAAAAAGACTATTTCCTGTATTCTCAACAAAGAATATAAATAAATTATAAACAGGAGCATACAAAAAGAAAGTAAAAAATTTTCCAAAAACTCATCTAATATCAATATCAAAATTAGTAAACAATGGTTCTTTTTCTCAAATATCTACTTTAAAAGCATAATTTCAAGCTTTTTCAAAAATATTATAATTTTTTACATAACTAACTATTTCTTTTGAATTAGCCTTTATTACTAAATCTTTACAAAAACTTTTATCATTTATTTTTTTTGGTTGACTATTATAAGAAATAGATATATCATCACAAGTATTTATTTTTAAAATTTTATCAGTATTATTTTCTATATTTAGTTTTATAGCTGCTGGAACTGTATAAGAACTATCTACTGTATTAACAATAACATTAGATTTTTTAATAATTTGTTTTTCTTCTGGTTTTTCTTGAAAAAAACTAATTATCAAAAAAGCTAATAGAAATATAAGTATATAATCTAGAATTTTAGCTTTCATAATTTATTTTTGATTAATGAAATATTTTTTTTATTTTTATTACAAATTTTTTATTTTTATTCTTTTTAAGAATTTTTATAATACTTTTTTAAATAAAAAATTCAAATCTTTTTTAAATGTTTCTACATTTTTCAAATCTTTTTTATTTAATTTATTTTGTTTTTTTATAACAAAAACAAAATCATAAAATTGTTTATCTTTATTAGAATTTCATTTATTTTTTTCCTTATGTATATAAAGTATAGAAAAATCATAAAATTTTCTTCTAAAAAAAACTCTTTGTACATTATTTTTTACAGATTTTGCTCAAATAACAATTGCAAATCTATTATGTTTTAGTTTATTTGGTAAATAGTTTAAAACTATTCCATAAGAAAAAAAAGGCTTTCATTTAGATAAAACCTTTTTTACTTCTCTTTCTTTTTGTCTGAATTGTTTTTTTATCACAAAAAAAGATGTTAAATATTAAAAAATTTTATAATAATTTTTTATTATTTACTTCTTTTTATATAATTTCATTTTCCATCAAAAGGACTTTTTCTAGCAGTTCCACCAGCAATAATATGCATTTTAGCTTTACCATTAATTTCTTGAAATCTTTTTGGATAAGAAACAGTTAACTCATGTCTTCCTTTTCTTCTTCTATTTTTTAGAATTTTTCTTCAAGAAGGAGTTAAACTTCTTTTTAAAAACCCATGAACTCTAAGTCTTTTTCTTTTCTTTAATTTACCTAACATCTTTGTTTTTTATAATTTTTAAAATAAGCCAGACAGATTTTATATTTTTTTTTATAAAAGTCAATAAAATTTTTTAAGAAATTATTTATAAGTTTTTTTATATATGTTTTCTATAATATATAAAATAAAAAAATTATCTTTTTTTTTGTGTTTTCAAAAAAACTTGTATAATACTAAAAATATTTTACAATATAAAAAATAAAATAAAATGCAAAAACTTGATTTACAAGAAATTATTGATAATACTTCTGATTTTAAAGAAGTAAAAAAAGTATGATTTGTAGCTATTATTGGTAGACCAAATGTTTGAAAGTCTACTTTTATAAACACTTTGATTTGAGAAAAAATAGCAATTACTTCTAATATTCCTCAAACAACTAGAAAAAAAATTCTAGCTATTTTTAATGATTCAGATTCTCAAATAATCTTTTTTGATACTCCTTGAATTCATAAATCTGAAAAAAATTTCAATAAACAAATAAATAATCAAGCTATAAAAACATTAGATGATTCTGATTTAATTTTATATTTTATTGATAGTTCAAGAATATCTGGGGAAGAAGAAAAATATATAGAAGATTTAACTAAAGATTTAAAAACACCTATTTTAAAGGTTTTTACAAAATCTGATAAAACTACAAAAAATTCTAATATTAAAGAAACTGATTTAAAAATTTCTTCAGAAAATAAGGAAGGTTTTGAAGAATTAATAAAAAAAATAAAAGAAAATTTGAAAGATTGACCACTTTTATTTTCAAAAGATTTCTATACAAAACAAACTTTGACTTTTAGAATTTCTGAAATAATTAGAGAAAAAGTTTTTTTAAATACAAAAGAAGAATTACCTCATTCAACTTTTATTCAAGTTGATGAAATAGAAGATACTCCAAGAATGTACAGAATTGTGGCATATATTTATGTAGAAACAGATTCTCAAAAATATATAGTTATTTGAAAAGCTTGAAAATTAATTCAAGAAATATGAACTTTAGCTAGAAAAGAATTAGAAGAAATTTTAGAAAAAAAAGTTTTTTTAGCTTTAAGAGTAAAGGTCAGAAAAAATTGGAGAAAAGATGAAAAGTTTTTAGAAAATATGTTAAAATAGTTTAATAAAATCAAATATTTGGATTGATTTTTAGAAAAATTTATTTTAGAAAATCATCACCAAAAATATTTTTTAAAAGTTCATCATCATCATATTCTTCTTCTGAATCTTTTATATTAATATTTTTTAACTCTTCATCTTTTTTTAATTTTATTTTTTCAATTTTTTCTTCAACTTTTTCCTTTGAAGGAGTGATTAGAATTTTAGACTTTTCTTCTTTCTCTATTTTCTCTAATAAATTTGAAGTTAAAATTCTTGCAAATAATTTGAATTTATATTCTGTATTTGAACTTATATTCATTCCTCAAACATCAATATTTTCTTCTAAAAGTATTATTTTTTTATGAAGAATTTTTAAGTTTTTTAAATCATTTTTTTGTTTTAAAATAAGTTTTTTAGAAATTAAATCAAGTTCTTTAATTAATTTATCTCTTTTAAGTTTTTCTCTTAAAAAAGCTATTTGCTTTTTCATAATTTTATCTTTTTTTATTTTTTTTGCTATAATTTTTTTCTTTTTTTCTTCTACAAGTTTTTCCTTTTCCTTTTTTTCTTCTACAAGTTTTTCCTTTTTCTCATTTTCTTCTATTACAAGAGAAGGCTCTGATTTTACTTTTTTCTTTAAAAAATTTATTTGTTTTTTCATTACTTCTTTTTGTACTTTTTCTTTTTTCAATTTTTTGTATTCTTCCAAAACTTCTTTTTCTGTAATATTCAAATCTAAATCAGAAAATTCATCAGATATGGCTAAAGAAGTAGAAAATAAAGAAAATAATATTATACTTAAAAGAAATTTATTAATATTTTTGTTCATAATTTTTTATTTAATAATTAGTTTTTTAGTTAAATTAGTTTTTTAGATTTCTTTACTTTAAAAATATAGATATTAAGTTATTAGAATTTTTATAAATATTAAAATCATTATTTAATATTTTAGTTATCAAATCATCTATTATAGCTTCATCTTTAATACCAATTTTAATATCTTTTTTTTCTGAAAAAATATTGTTAAGTAAAATATTTGTAACATTAATATTTTTTGTTTTTATTTCAATAAAAACGTCATCTAAAAGTTTTGTAATTATTTTCTCAATATTTTTTGTATCTACTATTTTTGTGCTTTTTACTTTTGTGATTTCTATATCACTAAATAAATTATTCAAAACTTTTGTAACTTCTTTTTCTGCTTTATTTTCTTTTTTAGTTACTTTTTTTTCTGAAAAAATATTATTAAGTAAAACATTTGTAACATTAACATTTTTTGTTTCAATTTTAACTTCATTAAATAAATTGTCTAAAATTTTTGTTATTTCTTTTTTTTCATTTTTCTTTTCTGCAAGAGTTGAAACTTTTAAAATTTTTCAAACCAAATTTTTTGCTAAAATTTTGAATTTATATTTTGTATTTGAATTTAAATTAATTTTTCAAGTATCAATTTTTTCTTCTAAAGAAATTATTTTTTTATGAAGAATATTTAGTTCTTTTTTATTATTTTGTTTAGAAAAAATATTTTTTGAAATTAATTCAAGTTCATTTAAAATATTAGTTTCATTTAATATACTGTTTTCTTTTTTTGTATTTTCTAGTTTTATAATAGGATTATTATTTGTAGCAAAAGTATTTCAAACAAAAGAGAAAACTATAAAAATTGTTAGAAATTTGCTGATGTTTTTATTCATAATATTTATTTTATAAAATTAAATTTTTTAAGAAAATTTTGTTTTTTTCTTAAGATACATTTATATTTTATCATATCTAAAAAAAAAATGCAAAAAATACTAGATTTTTTTTAAAAAATATTTATAATGCAAACAAATTTTTATATTTTAAATAAAAAATTATGCAAAAAAATAAAAATATGCAAAAAGTTAGAAAGTGTGTTATTCCAGCAGCTTGAATGTGAACTAGATTTTTACCAGCAACAAAGGCTTTACCAAAAGAAATGTTTCCAATTATTGATAAACCTGTAATGCAACTTCTTGTTGAAGAAGCTATTTCAGCTTGATGTACAGAAATTATTATTGTAACTTGAAGAAGTAAAAGGGCAATAGAAGACCATTTTGATTCAAATTTTGAGTTAGAAGAAAGACTTGATAAATCAGGAAAATTTGATTATTTAAAAATTGTAAAAGATTTGAATCAAATGGCAAATATAGTTTATGTTAGACAACCATATCCAAAAGGTGATTGAGATGCTATTTTGAGAACAAAAAATCTTATATGAGATGAACCTTTTTTAGTTTTATTTTGAGATGATATTATTGACAATGAAGTTTCTGCTGCAAGGCAATTAGTTGAGGCTTATGAAGAAAAAAAGACACCTGTTATTTGTTCTTTTGAAGTTCCAGAAGAAAGAATGTGAAATTATTGAATTTTGGAAACAAATGATTCTAGTGATATTTTCAAGGTAGAAAAATTTTTAGAAAAACCTAAGGCAGAAGCTACAAAATCAAGAAATTGAAATATTTGAAAATATGTTTTAACTCCAGATATTTTTGAATATTTAGAAAAATCAACTCCACTTTCTGGAGATTGAGAAACTAGACTTATTGATGCTTTTGAACTTATGAGAAAAGAAAAAGATGTTCATTGAGTAAAAATTAAATGAACTCGGTTTGATACTGGGAGCAAAATTGGTTTTTTAAAAGCTGTTGTAAATTTTGCTATAAAAAGAGATGATTTAAAAGATGAATTCAAAGCATTTTTAAAAACTTTGGATATTTAAAAAAACCTTTCTTTTGAATTTTACAAACCCTCTCTCTTGAATTCTCTCTCCCCTATTTTGGGGGAGAAAGAGGCTACAAAAGATGAAAAATAATTATTAAAAAATAAAAATGTATATATTTTTAGATGAAAGTAAATGTCTTTCAAAAAATTGATGAAAATTTATTTTATCAGGATTAGTTACAAGTTTAAAACCTTGAACTATTAACAATTTGTATAAAAAATTTTTAGAAGAAAATTGAATAAAAGAAATTTGATGAGAAGTTAAAAGTTTTGACAAAAAATATAGACATAAGATTGAAAAATTTTATTGTTTTCTAAAAGAAAGTAAATTTTGAAAAAATATAGAATTTATTTGAATTTATGCTAAAAATTATTTTGAAAATTGAGAAAATTATTTTTCTTGTTTAGAAATTTTATTATTGCAGACAATAAAATATAACAAAATTGATAATAATCCTGATAAAATAAATATTATTGCTGATAATTTAAAGCTAAATTATAAATAAAGAAGATATAAAAAATCTTTTAAACAAAAGTACAAAATTAAAAAAACATAAAATATATAAATGATTTTCTTTTACTTTTGAAAATTCTAAAAAATATTGATGAATAAAATTTGCTGATTTTATTTCTTGAAAATTAAGAGAAGTTTATATTACTGAAAAAGAAAAAATAAGTGATGAATTTATTGAGTATTTTGTAAATGAAGAAATAAGTTTTTTAAAATTTAAATAAAAAAAAGGAACCTCCCTGCTTCACAGAGTGCGAATAACTCTACACTCTCCACAGGCACGTAACCTTTTTTTGTAAACTTATTATATCACTTTTTTCAAAAAAGCAAAACTTTTTTACTAAAATAATTAAAAATATGGCAAATATTACTGAAATAGAAAATAAAACTAAAATCCTTGATGAACTTTTAAAAGTTTGATTAGAAGCTACAAAAAAGGATTCAGAAAATTTTTGAAAAAATGATTTTCATAAATTAAAAAATGAAATTTATAAAAAATATAATAGTATTTCTTGAAATTTCAAAATAGCAAAACCTTTTCAATCAATTGAATTAATTGAAAGATATGAGGAATTAATGGCTGATTGAACTTTGGAAGAAAATTTATTTTTTAGAAAAATTCTTAGAAAAAGATGAATTAGAAGTTTATCTTGAGTAACTGTTATTTCTCTTTTAACAGAATTTTTTGGTTGTCCTGGAAAATGTGTTTATTGTCCAACTTTTGAAGGTTTACCAAAATCATATATTCCAAATGAACCAGCTGTTCAAAGAGCTGTGCTAAACAATTTTGACCCAATAATGCAAATTCATAATAGACTTAGAGCTTTAGAAATTACAGGGCATAAAATAGAAAAAAATGATGTTAGAATTATTGGTGGAACTTGGTCAGTTTATCCTCCCAAATATCAAGAAATGTTTATTAAAGCCATTTATGATGCTTTTAATACTTATGATGATATGAAAGTTTATTTAGAAAAAACTGATTTATCAAATGATAAATTTGCAAAATTTAAATTAAAAGAAGGTTATAAAGCAAAACTTTCTAAAAATTTGGAAGAAGCAAAAAAATTAAATGAAAGTTCAAGACTTAGAGTTATTTGAATAGCTATTGAAACTCGTCCTGATTGGGTAAGTTTGGAGGAAATTAAAAGACTTAGAAAATATTGAGTTACAAGAGTAGAGATTGGTTATCAAACTACAATTGATGAAATAAATGAACTCAACAAAAGATGACATTGAAATAAAGAAAGTATAGAAGCCACAAAAATACTAAAAGATGCTGGTTTCAAAGTTGTTGCTCATATGATGCCAAATCTTTTAGGTTCAACTCCAGAACTTGATAAAAAAGCCTTGAGAGAAATTTTTGATAATCCTGATTTTAGACCAGATGAGCTAAAAATTTATCCAATGATGGTTACAAAAAATTCTGAATTAACTGATATTTGGAAAGCTTGAAAATTTAAAGCCTATGATGATGAAACTTTGATAAATTTAACAGCAGAATTACAAATAATGATTCCAGAATATGTGAGATTAAATAGAACTTATAGAGATATTCCATCAAGTGAAATTTTGGAAGGTTCTATAATTGCAAATCTTAGACAAATTGTTGAAAAAAAAATAGAAAAAAAATGAATTAAATTGTTAGATACAAGACACAGAGAAATTAGAGAATGAAAAAATGACCCAAAAAAAGCTATTTTGCATACTTTTGAATATGAAGCAAGTGCTTGAAAAGAATATTTTTTAACTTTTGAAGACCCGGAAGATAGAACTATTTTTAGTTTGCTTAGGTTGAGAATACCTGAAAGCCCCCTCCCTAACCCTCCCCCCGTGGGAGAGGGAATAGAAAAAAGTAAAAATAATTCTTTCTCCCTTGGGGGGAAAGATGCCTGAAAGGCAGATAGGGGGATTTTATCAGTTATTCCAGAACTAGAATGATGTGCAATAATTAGAGAAATTCATACATTTTGAGACCAATTATCAGTTTATGAAAAAGGTAGTACTTTTGGGCAACATATAGGTTTTTGAAAAAGATTAATTGTTGAAGCTGAAAAAATTGCTATAAAAAATTGATATAAAAAAATGGCTGTAATTGCAGGAGTTTGAGTTAGATGATATTATGAAAAAAGATGATATAGTTTGGTTTGAGAATATATGCTAAAGGAATTATAAAAAATTCCCTCTCTCCTGAATCCTCTCTCCCATTCTGGGAGAAAGGGGCTACATAAAAAATTTAATAAAATAAAAAAATGATAAAAAATAAAGAAAAACAAGAAATTTTTTTAATACTTTTTATACTAAGTATTATTTATTTTGCTCTAAAATATTTTATTACTTATTGAGAATATATCGTTTATCCAATCACAATTTTAGTAACTTTTTTACACGAATTTTGACATAGTTTTTTTACTATTTTAACTTGATGATGAGTAAAAAATATTCAAGTAAACCCTGATGGAAGTTGATTTGCTACAACTTATTGAGGACTAAAAGCTTTTGTTTTGATGTGATGATATATTTGAAGTGCCATTTTTGGAAATTTACTTTTATATATTTGAGCAAAAAAAGAAGAAGTTTCAAAATTTGTAATAATATTTTTAGCTTTTATAAT
>JAMONT010000004.1 GCA_027066455.1 Candidatus Altimarinota bacterium | reverse complement strand
GCATTAACACAATATCTAAATCAAAAAAAAGAAATAATTATAAATAAAATTATACTCCATTTTTTGTTTATTTTTTTTTGTTGTTTTTTTCTCATTCAAGTTTTATTATTATTTTTTTTAAAAAAATATGTAAATTTAAATTTTGCAAAGATTATATGCAAATTTTGCTTTTTTCAAAAAGTTTTTAGAATATAAGTTAATTTAAAAATTTATTTTTTCAGTATTTTTCAGTATGGACTTTTGTTTTTTTATGAATATAATGGGGGAAATATTATTTATAAGCTAAAAATATGAAAAAAATCAAAGATTTGTATATAGCAATGAAGCAGAGTTATTAAACAAAGCTGTATTTTGAAAAACTAGTAAAGAATGGAAATCAAAAAATCCAATGAAAGCAAAAGAATGAAATATGAGAGATTTTGCAAGTATTGAAGAATTACAAGTTTTATCAAATTTGGAAGTTTTAAATTCTGTATTTATAACAGATAATTTAACTGTTAATGAAAGATTTAAAAAATTATGTAATATAGCAATAATTCAATTTGAAGCATTTTGAAAATTATCATCAATGAACAAATTAAAAGAAATAGAAGCTATTGAAAATATAAAGAAAATCTGAAAAAGTTGATTATAATGGGAAAAGTTAAATACCCCTAATTAGGGGTATTATAAAAAATATAGATGAATTAGCTAAATGGTTTTATTATGAAAATGAGAATATGCTAGAGGGGTATATTAGGGAGGAAAGATTATTTTAGATTTTAAAAAAAGGAGAAATGGAAAATAAATATAAAAAAGGTTCTGAATGGAGAAAATGGGATTTGCATATACATACACCTTTATCAATTGTTCAAAATTATTGATGAGAAGATAAATTTGATGATTTTATCAAATGACTTGAAGATTTACCAAAAGAAATAAAAGTTATATGAATTAATGATTATTATTTCATTGATTGATATAAAAAAGTAATGAAATATAAAAAAGACTGAAAACTAAAAAATATAGATAAAATATTACCAATTTTAGAATTTAGAATTGATACTTTTTGAAGTGCCTCTGAGAGTAAATTTCAGAAAGTCAATTTTCATATTTTATTTGATATTGATGAAGACAATTTAGATAAAGAGGTAAAACTTATTGAAGAAGAATTTATAAATCAAATTAAACTATCAAAACATCATGATACAAAGGTTTTAAGTAAAGATAATTTTATAAGTGAAAGTTCTGATAATAAGTTAAAAACAGGATTTAATGAAATCATTCCATCAACAGAGGAAGTTAAAAAGCTTTTATTAACAGATACTTGGAAAAATAAGACTTTTACATTTTTATGATATGTTGAATGGAATAATTTAAATAAAAG
This sequence comes from Candidatus Altimarinota bacterium, assembly GCA_027066455.1. GTDB lineage: Bacteria > Patescibacteriota > Gracilibacteria > BD1-5 > UBA6164 > JAMONT01. The sequence goes on along the minus strand of JAMONT010000004.1, from coordinate 2,938 downwards.
TAGTCAATTAAAACCTGAAAAAGAAGCATTATACAAAATAGCAGATGCATTTTTCACAGCTTCTGAAACTGATAACATAAGTAAAAAAGAAGAAGTTTTGTATTGATTTTGAAATAAACCACTTTTACATTCAGGAGATATTCATGATTTTAAAAAATTAGGTGAAGATTATAAATGTTTTACTTGGATTAAAGCAGACCCAACTTTTGAATGACTGAAACAAATTATTTATGAACCAGAAGAAAGAGTTTTTATTTGAGAAAAACCTGAAGTTTTAGATAGAATAAAAAATAATAAAACTAAATATATAAAATCATTAAAAATTGATCAAGTTGAATTATATGATGAAAAAAAATGAATATGGTTTAAAAATCAAGAAATAGAATTAAATAAAGAGTTAGTAGCTATTATTTGAAATAAATGAAATTGAAAAAGTGCAATTGCTGATATTTTAGGAATGCTGTGAAACACTGAAAATCATGAACACTTTTCATTTCTAAATAAAAAAAGATTTCATAAAGATTGAATATCAAAGAATTTTAAATGAACTATTTGTTGGGAAGATAATAATAAAGATAGTTTAATACTATGAAATTGAGTACCTGAAAATAGTGCTGAAAAAGTCAGATATTTACCTCAAAATTTTTTTAATAATTTAACTAATGAATTAGAAACTAAAAATTTTACAGAAACTTTAGAAAATGTTATTTTTAGTCACTTAGATGATTCTAAAAGTTTAGGTCAAACTTCTTTTAAAGATTTAAAAGAATATAAAAGTAAGATTATTAATGAAAATATTGAGCAAATAAAAACTAAAATTAAAGAATTAAATATAAAAATAGTAAAACTTGAAAGAAAAAAACAAAAAGAGGAATTAGAGAAAATTGTAAATAAAATAAGTGAGAAGGAAAATGAGTTAAAAGTTCAATATGATTTATTAGCTGAATTATGAAAAAAAGAAATAAAAAATCCAAATGAGGATGAAAAAATGTGAGATGAAAAAAAGAAAAAATTTAAAGAAATTGAAAAAATAAATAAAGAAATATTAGAATTAGATAAAAAAATAGAAACAGAAAAAAATAATAAATCTAGTTTAGAAATAGATAAACAAAATTTACAAGATTTTTTATGATATTTTGAAAATATTGAAAAACAAATTTTAGATTATAAAAATGAAAACAAGGAGACATATGAAAAATTATGATTAGATATTAATGAAATTATTAAACTAAATATTAAAAAAGAAAAAGTTCAAGATAAATTAAAAATAGTAATAGATAAACTTGAAAAATTAAAATATAAATTTTCTGAAAAACTATTTTTTAATTTAAGTCAAGATGAGGAGACAAAAAAAATAATAATAAAAAATAGTTTAGTTATAAAAAAAGAAAATAAATTAGAAAAGATTGAAAGTATAAAAAAAGATTTATCTAAACAAGAAAAAGAGTATCAAGATTATATTCAAGAAATAAAAAATATTCAAGAAAAAATAAAAGAAATTAAATGAGAAAGGAAAGGTGAAGAAGATAATTATAAGAGTGATACTTTAGAATATTATAAAAATATTAAAAAATATCTTTCTGAAAAAGACAAAAATTGAAAGACACAACTAGAATATAGATTAGATGAACTTAAAAATAATAGGTTAAAATTATCTTTAGAAATTTATAGTTCTAAAAAAGAAATTATAAATTTATATAAAGAATTAAAACAACCTATTGATGAAAAAGTTGATGAAAATAAAGAATATTTAGAGAAAGAATCTCAAATAAATATTGATGTGAAATTTCTGATAAAACAGACTTTTAATAAAAATTTTCTTAATTTTATAAATCAATGAAAAAGATGAACTTTCAGTTGAAAAATTGAATGAGAGCAAAAATTAAAAGAAATTTATAATTTTAAAAATCTAAATAAAAAAGATGATATAAAAGAAATACTTGAGACTTTTATTAATTATATTAATTTTGATAAAAGAGATTGAGAGAAAAATGAAGAAAAAAATGTTTTTGATCAAATTAATGAGTTAGAAGAATTCTATAATTATATTTTTTGATTAGATTATATTGATACAGAGTTTGAGCTAAAATCTTGAAAAAAATCTTTAGAAGAACTGTCTCCTTGAGAAAAGTGAACATTACTTTTGATTTTTTATTTAATGATTGATGAAGAATGAATTCCTTTAATTATAGATCAACCAGAAGATAATTTAGATAATCAAAGTGTATTTAGTATGCTTTCAGTTTTTATAAAAAAAGCAAAGAAAAAAAGGCAAATAATTATAATAACTCATAATCCTAATTTAGCAATTTGAGCTGATGCAGAACAAATCATTTATGTAAAAATTGATAAAGAAAAAGGTAATACTTTTTCTTTTGAATCTTGATCTATTGAGAATAATATTATGAATAACCATATTGTTGATATTTTAGAATGAACAAGTAAAGCTTTCAAAAAAAGAGGGTTAAAATATATAGACTAAAAATCCCCTACACAACTACAAAACATAAACATATTCTCAACTGGAGGATTTATCTTTTTCCTACTAATAATTTCACTAACTTATTAACAAAGGGTTTTAGCCCTCCAGAAAAATTTAAAAATATTTCTTAGTAAAAAATCATGTCTGAACTAATAAAAATAGTACAAAAAACTTTTGAGCAAATCAAGATAGAAGATGAAACTTGATTTGAGTTTTGGAGTGCCAGAGATTTAATGAAAGCTTTGTGATATATTGAGTAGAGAAAATTTAATTGAGTTATTAAAAAAGCAAAGATTGCTTGTAAAAATAGCTGAATGAAGTCTGAAAACCATTTTGTCTCCTCTGACAAAATGGTTGAGTTAGGTTCTTGAAGTAAAAGAAAAATAAATGATTTTTTACTTACTAGATATGTTTGTTATTTAATTGCTCAAAATTGAGATAGTAGAAAAGTAGAAA
>JAMONT010000003.1 GCA_027066455.1 Candidatus Altimarinota bacterium | reverse complement strand
CGGAAAAATTGTTTACTTGAGAAGAAACAATAATAACTTCTTCTGCTAGAATTTGAAAAAATAAACAAAATATTGAATTTAAAATAAATAATTCAAAATATCTAAATATTTTTAGATTTACTCTTTATGCTCCTAATTAAAAAAATGTTTAAATTAAAGTCAAAATATTCTCCTTCAAAAGACCAAAAAAATGCTATTAAAGAAATCGTAGAAAATCTGGAAAATTGAGAAAAATTCCAAACTCTTTGGTGAGTAACTTGAAGTTGAAAAACTTTTACAATGGCAAATATTATTGAAAAAATAAAAAAACCTACATTAATAATTGCTCATAACAAAACTCTAGCTGCTCAACTTGCTCAAGAATTCAAAGAATTTTTTCCTGAAAATGCTGTTCATTATTTTGTAAGTTATTATGATTATTATCAACCAGAAGCTTATGTTTCAAAAACTGATACTTATATTGAAAAAGAAGCTACAATTAATGAAGAAATTGATAGATTAAGGCATGCTGCAACTCAAGATTTACTTACTAGAAAAGATGTAATTATAGTAGCAAGTGTATCTTGTATTTATGGTATTTGAGATATTTCTTTGTATACAGAACAAGTTTTTGATATAGAAGTTTGAAAAAATTATATTATAGAAGATTTATTAAAAAAATTAGTTGCAATTCAGTATAGAAGGTCTGGAACTGATTTCAAACCTTGAATGTTCCAAGTTATGTGAGATATTTTAGAAATTTTTCCTGCTTCAAGTGAAACCTGTATAACTATAGAATTTTGGTGAGATGAGGTGAGTAGGATTACAAATAGAAATTATTTTACTTGAGAAATTTATGAATATTTGCAAAAAATAGATATTTTTCCAGCAAAACATACAGTAACTACAAAAGCAAGAATTTTGGAAATTTTGCCAGAAATAAAAAAAGAACTAGATTCTAGGCTAAAAAATTTTGAAAAATCTTGAGATGTTTTGAAATATGAAAGACTAAAAACAAAAGTTGAATATGATTTGGAAATGATGCAAGAAGTCTGATATGTAAACTGAATAGAAAATTATTCTAGATATTTAGATTGAAGAAAATCTTGAGAATCTCCTGCTACTTTGATGGATTATTTTGGGAAAGATTATCTAACTTTTGTTGATGAATCACATATGACTTTTTCACAAATTTGAGGAATGTATGCTTGAGACAAATCTAGAAAAGAAAATTTGGTAGAAAATGGTTTCAGACTGGCTTCTGCACTTGATAATAGACCTTTGAAATTTGAAGAATTTGAAAATAAAACAAATCAAATTGTAGCTGTTTCAGCAACTCCAAATACTTATGAAATTACTAAATCTTGCAAAGATCCACACAAATTTTTTGATTTTGATCCTTTAAAAGGAAAAATTTGGAAAAGTTCAAAAGATTGTAAAATTATTCCTCAATTTTTTAGACCAACAGGACTTTTAGACCCAGAAATTGTTTTAGAACCAATGGATTTTATGATTGATTCTATTATGAATAATATTAGAAAAATTGTAGAAAAAAATGAAAGAATGCTTATCACAACAGTTACAAAAAGGTCAAGTGAAGAATTAAGTGATTATTTACTTGATAATTGAGTAAAATGTAAATATTTGCATTCGGAAATTGATACAATTGAAAGATTAGAAATTTTGAAAGAATTAAGAGAATGAGTTATAGATGTAATTGTTTGAGTAAATCTTTTAAGAGAAGGTTTAGATCTTCCAGAAGTTTCAAAAATTGCTATTTTAGATGCTGATAAACAAGGTTTTTTGAGAAGTACTTCAGCACTTATTCAAATTATTTGAAGAGCTGCAAGAAATGAAAATTGAAAAATTTATATGTATGTTTCAAAATATTCTTCTAATATAGAAAATGAAACAAAAGAAATAATTAATAATCAATATTTATGAAAATTAAATTTTTTAGATAAGTGAAAATATATTACAACAGAATGATTAACAGTTAGTCAAGCAATGTTAAAAGCTATAAATCTAACTTATTATAGAAGAAATTTGCAAGCAGAATATAATAAAAAAAATTGAATTACTCCAAAAACAATTTTTTCGAGTATAAAAGATATGTGAATGACAAGTTCAAAAAAGAAAAGAGATTATTCACTTTTAGATAAAAAATCTATAGAAAAAGAAATTTCTAAACTTGAACTTGAAATGGATATAGCTTCAGCAAATACTGATTTTGAAAAAGCAGCTGAGCTTAGAGATATGATTTTAGATTTGAAAAAATGAAAGAAGAAAACAGTATTATAAAAAATCTTAAAAAAGGTATAAAAAACTATAAAAATAATAATGAAATTTCTCTTTGAACAGAAGATTTACTATAATCTCTTTCTAAGAATTTAGAAAATGCTGAGTGAAATTAAATAGCATTTTAAAAATAAATTATTTTTTTATAAATTCTATATTTTTTAATTAAACTTATTATTATTAAAATATAAAAATGAACTCATATGTACACATTCCTTTTTGTGATAGAAAATGTAAATATTGTAGATTTGCTTCTTTATGAAAGGTTCAAAATCTTTTTATAAAAAAATATTTGAGCTTTTTATTAAAGGAAATAAAAAATTATTCAGGGAAAAAAAATAAATTAAAAACAATTTATTTTGGTGGTTGAACTCCTTCTACACTTGATTATGCAGGTTTAGAAAAAATAATTACCTGTTTAAAAAATAAATTTAATATTAAAAAAAATGCTGAAATAACTTTAGAAACTACTCCTGATAAAGTAGATTTAAAAAATTTAATTTCTTGGGAAAAAATATGAATAAATAGAGTTAGTATTTGAATTCAAACTCTTAATAAGAAAAGTCTAAAAGAAATTTCAAGATGAAATAATAAAACAATTTTTGAATGTTTAGATGAAATAAAAAATTATATTAATAAAAAAACAGCCGATAATTCTCTTTCAAAAAAAGAAAAAAAATATATAAATAATTTTTCACTAGATTTTATAATCTGACTTCCATATACAAAAAAATGAGAAACTAAAAAAAATATTGAAAAAATATTAAAAAAATATAATTTTATAAAACATATTTCAGTTTATTTATTAGAAGATTATTTAGAAATTAGAAAAGAAATAGAAGAAAAAAATAATTTTGAAAAAATAACTTATCCAAAGTCTTGGAAAAAGAATTCTTTGAAAGAAAAAGAATATTTAGGAGAATATTTGGAAGTTCAAAAATTTTTAAAAAATAAATGATTTTGTAAATATGAAATTAGTAATTTTTCAAAAAAAGGCTTTGAGTGTAAACATAATAAAGGTTATTGGAAACATAAAAAAACAGTTTGATTCTGACTTTCAGCATCTGGTTTTGTGAAAAATTCTAAATGAAAACTTTTAAGATATTCTAATTCTTCTAATTTTACAGAATATTATTCAAAAAAATTGGAAGAGAAATATTTTTTAAAAAAAGAAGATATTTTTTTAGAAAAAGTTATGTTTTGACTTAGAACTTCTTGAATCAAAAAAAATATTTATAAAAAACTTAACTTAAAAAAAATAAAAGATTTTATAAATTTATGATTTTTAGAAAAAAAACAAAAAAAACTCATTTTAAAAAATAAATGAATTTTGGTTCTGGATTATATAATTAAAGAAATTTTATAAAAAAAGTTATGTTTTTATTGACAGGGGGTTTAACCTTCTGTTTTTTTTATTCATCTAAAAAAGTTTTAATTTTTCCTATCATTTCATTATATTCTTTTGGAAAATCTTCTTTTCCTAAATCCAAAATTATTTCAATTGTTCTAGATGCTTTATTTCTCCCATTTTTTATTGATAAAACTTTTTCAAAAGAAGTATTAAAAAAATAAGAATGATTTTTATAAGCTCTTTCTAAAATAAAATGATTCATTCATTTTTTTATTGGCTCTTTATCAGCATCAAATAAAGAAAAAAAATCTATTCAAAAAACTTTACAAATTATTTGAAAATGTTGCATACTTCCCTTTCAATTCACAGAAATTATTGTAAATTCTTTTAAATAATTTTCTAAACCATATTTTTCAAAAATTATAGGCAAACAAATTTTTTCTATTGGTCATTCAACCAAAATCACTTTTTTTGCAAAAAATAATTCATTATTTTCTCTAAAAAAAATAGTTTCATATTTATAATTACTTTGCAGGTTATCTAAAAGTTTTTTAATCGTTCTATCTCCTATTTTTTCCTTGAGTTTATGGGCTTTTGGAAATTTTTCAAATCCGTGTAATCTAATAATATTTTGCCATTTATTTATTTTTATCATTAAATCTGAATGAGTTGAATAAATATATTGATAAGTATTATTTTCTATATAATCAAAAACAATTTTTTGCAATTTTGGATGCAAATGTAATTCAGGTTCATCAATTAAAAAGATAATATTTTTATTCAAAATCTTGGCTATATTATCAATCAAAATAAAACTAGTTATTGTTTCTAATCAAGTTCATAATTTAGAAATATTTTTATTACAAGAATTTATATAATTATTTACATTAAAATTTTTTATTTCTCTAGGAAAAATATCTTTAGTATTTATTTTTTCATCTACATTTTGTTTTATAAAATTTTCTATTTTTGAGAAAACATCAGTTAATTTTTTTCTATCATTTTTTGATAAAATATGATTAATTTCTTTATTAAATTTTTTTATATGAGAAGAATTCAAGTAATCTCAAGAATAATTTTTTTTATTTCTTAAAATATCAAAATAAAAACATTTTGGTAAATTTTTTGTATGTAAAGGAAAAGATAAAATATCTTTTGAAATTTCAAGTAAATCTTTTTTAGAAACTTTTTCGTTTTTAATTAACCATCATTCTACCCTATTTTCTATGATATTTTTTGGTATTGCATAATGTTCTATTTCAAAATTTTCAAAAAAGTTTTCTTCATTATCTAAAGCTTTTTTTATTTTTAAATTTACTCAATTACAAGGAATTTCTACATCTTCAAATCAATTTTTTATAACTGATATAAATTCTTCATCAAAAAAAACTTTTATAGTTATAGAAGTATTTGTATTTTTATGAAAATCAGATAATTTTACTTTATTTTTTGCATTTCAATAAGATAGACAAAGATTTATAGCTTCTAAAATACTAGTTTTTCAAGAACCATTTTCTCAAACAAGTGAAGTATGTTTTCAGCCAAAAAAAAGTTCCATATTTTGGTAACTTCTAAAATTATTTATAATTAAATGTTTTATTTTCATATTTTTTTATTAAAAAAGATTTTAAGGAAAAAATAAAAAAAGTTTTAATTTTATTTTCCTTAACTAAATTTATTGTAGTATCTAACAAGTCATCTATAACCACATTTTTTATGAACATGATTTTTTAATTCTAATTTTTGTACCCATTTAAAAATTTCTTTTTCATTATGAGCTTCAATTTCAAGCAATGGTGGATATTCTAAATAGTAGTCAATATCAAAAACAATTTTTCAGATTTTATAACTTTTTCTACGTTTTTTCTTTTCTCTATTAACTACAAGTCAATGTTTATTAAGTCTTTTTTTATAAGTTTTAACACATTTTATTGGATGTTCTATTTCCTTAGCAATTTTTATTGTTTCATCTGGAATTTTTTTCTTCACAGTATATAAGTGAGATTTTTTTTTCTTTCTTATTCTAAGACTCATTTTAATTTTATCAAGTTGAATATCATCAAAATCATAATAAGTATCATGAATATCTCAGTCAAATACTTTTTTAGCTCACATCTTTTTCAATTTTTTAATTATTTTTACAGAATCTATATTCAAAATTTTTAACTCTTTTTCTAAAATCATTTTTTGTTTTGTTAATATTATAATATATATTATTCAATTTTAACATAATTACAAAAAGAAATCAAAAAAAAAAGCTAAAATTATAAAATTTTTAGCTTCTTTTAAAAATGTTTGGAGCGAGGGACCAGGTTTGAACTGGCACACCCAAGGGTTGAAGCCTTAGTACACTCACTCTTTTATGTTACCCTCGCAAGTAAAGTTTTTCTTTACGTGGGAGATTATATTTTTTTTATTTTATTTGTCAAAAAAAAATTAGGCTTTTTTATTTTTTATGTTTTTTACTTGCTATGATTTTTTTCAAAAAAATATTTGCATTTTAAAAAATATAGAATATACTACTTTAGTATTTTATTTTTCTTAAAAAATATTAGGAAAAATATAGTTTAATTTATTTTTAAAAAATTGTTATGAAAAATATAAAAAATAAAGTTCTTACAGTTGCAAGTGTTGGTGTATTAGTTGCTGCACTAAACATAACTGGAGTGTTTTGAACTTTTTTTACAACCTTACAACCTAGTTCTACTTATAATTGTTCAGGTTATGGTTATCAAACTGGCTATGGTTATGGTTATAATTGTAATCCAATAAATCAAAATGACTGAGGTTTTGGAGATGCTAGAGGTATAGATGTTTGTCCTTGAAATATTGATAACTCAGGTAATTTTTATGATAGAACTTGTGATGCTTCTGGAAGTCCATCATCTAATAGTGATAATAATTCTGGTTGAAATAGTAGTTCTAGTTGAAATAATAACTCAACTGATGAAAATTCAACTAATGAAAATGATGATAATTCTACAGAAAATGAAGAAGCTGTAGAAGGAGAAACTGAAGTAAATAATAAAGGAGATTATGTAACTCCAGAATATACAAAAACTTCTGTTATTATAAGAGCTATATTAGATGATGATTTTAATCCAAACTATATAAATAAATTTTTAGATATTGATAATTCTCCTTATAAAGAAATTATTATTAGATTTGCAAAAGCTTGAATTATTTATGGTACTACTCCTACTACCTTTGAACCAAAAAGAGGTATAAATAGAGCTGAATTTCTAGCTATTGTATTAATGACTCATTCTAAAAATTTTGATTTAGGTTCTGAAAATACTGGTTTTCCTGATGTAGATTCTAGTTCTTGGCAAGCAAAAGTTGTTAAAAAATGAGTAGCTCTTGGAATTATTAATGGTTATTCAGACTGAACTTTTAAGCCAAATAGAATTATTTCTAAAGCTGAAGCTTATGGTATTGTTTCAAATATGGGAATATTAAGTTCTAAAGCTGTTGAAAAAGTTGCTTATACTGATTTAGAAGCTAAATGGCAAGAAGATTTAACTAAAAAATTAGAATTTTTAAAAATCTTAGACCCAGCTGCAGATAATTATAAATTTGAACCAAACTCTTCTGTAAGCAGAGAAGAAATGTTAAATTTTATTTATAAAATAATTTCTCTTTATTAATAAAAAGTTTCTTTATTAAAAAAATTACTAAGTTTATAAACTTAGTAATTTTTTTTAGTTATCTTTTCTAGAGTTTTTTCTTTAACAATTCATTAAAAGTTTTTGGATTTCATTGACCTTTACTTGCTTTCATACATTGTCCTACAAAAAATCAAAAAATATTTGTATTTCATCATTTATAATCTTCTACTTGTTTAGGATTATTTTTTATAACTTCATTAACAATTTTTTCCAAAGCTCAAGCATCATTTTTTTGTCTCAAATTGTTTTCATCAATAATTATATCAGTTTCTCATCAACTATTAAATAATTCTTCAATTACTTGTTTAGAATTAGTTGAAGAAAGTTCATCACAATTGACCAAATTTATAACTTTTGAAAATTCTTCTATACTAAATTTCAAATTTGAAATACTATTATTTTCTTCAGTTTCTTTCATTAAAGCCATTAAAATAGTAGTTATATAAGAACAAGATTTTTTAGGATCTTTAGTTAATTCTACAAGTTTATCAAAATATTCTGACATTTTTCTAGAAGTTGTCAAAAATCTAGCATCATCTTTTGCTAATTTATAATCATTCAAATATCTAATTCTTTTATCAATTGGTAATTCTGGAATTTGAGTTTGACATTCTTTTATAAAATTATCATTTAATTCTATAGGAAGCAAGTCTGGTTCAGGAAAATATCTATAATCCATAGCATCTTCTTTACTTCTTTGAGTTCTTCAAATTCCTTTTTCATCATCCCAACCTCTAGTTTCTTGTTCTATTTCTTCACCTTTATCAAGAATTTTTGTTTGCCTTTTTACTTCATAATCAATAACTCTTCCTATAGCTGAAAAACTATTTACATTTTTAGTTTCAGTTCTTTTTCAAAGTTCTTCTCAAGGTAAATTAAGAGAAATATTTACATCACATCTCATTTGTCATTTATCCATATCAGCATCAGAAACTTCACAAGCTCTCATTAATTTTTGTAATTCTTTTAAAAATTCTTGAACTTCTTCTTTAGAATGAAAAACAGGATCTGTAACAATTTCCATTAAAGGACTTCAAACTCTGTTATAATCACAAAGAGTTTTGTTTCAAGTATGAACTAATCCTCATGCATCATTTTCTAAATGCATATGATGAATATCAAATTCTCTTTCTTCTCAATTTACAAGAGTTTTCACACTTCCCTTTCAAACAATTGGTTCATATAATTGAGTAATTTGGTAAGCTGTTGGATTATCTGGATAAAAATAAGTTTTTCTATCAAATCTAGAAATTTTATTAACCTTGCAATTCATAGCTAGTCATCAAATAAGGCCAAGTCTAACAACTTCTTCATTCAAAGTTGGCAACATTCCAGGAAAAGCCATACAAATTTTACAAATATTTTCATTTGGCTCAGATGCCAAAGCTAAAGCATTTTTACAATTACAAAACATTTTAGATTTAGATTTTATTCTAATATGCACTTCAAGTCAAATTACAACTTCATATTTCATAAATTTTTTCTTTTAAAAATTAAATTTTATTTTATTATAAGCAAAAATATTATTTTTCAAAAAAATTTTTTAAGAAAGTTTTTTTATTAATAGTTTCTAAATTTCTAAAACTCAAATTTTCTCTTCAAATTTTTTATATTTAATTTTATAATAACTAAGAATTCCTACCATTGCAGCATTATCCATAGAATATTTTTTTTTCTTTGGACTTAAAAAAGTATATCATTTTTTTTCACAAATTTCTTCTAAAGAATTTTTTAGCTTATCATTTGCACTTACTCATCAAGCAAGTAAAATATTTTTTGTATTATAATTTTTTGCAGCATTTATCAATTTATAAGTCAAAACTTCTGTAATAGCATTTTCAGTTTCATAAGAAATTTCAATTAAATCTTTTTCATCTAAAATAATATTTTCTAAAAATTTTAATTCTTTTTTTGTTACTTTTTCTATAATTATATCTTTTTTTACAGAGTTTTCTAATTCATACTTTTTTAATTTTCTTTTATCTACTTCTCTTTTTATATTTGTTTTTAATCCTGAAAAACTAAAATCATATTTTTCTTTATCTAACCAAACTCTAGGAAATAGACCATATTTATCTTTTTTAGCAGAAAATCTTTTTGCATATTCAGAAATAATTGGTCCTCAAGGATATCAGAGATTTAACATTTTTGCAACTTTATCAAAAAGTTCTCAAGCAGCATCATCAGTTGAACTTCAAATTTTTTCAAAATTCCACATATCTTTCATAAAATAAATATCATTATGCCCTCCTGAAACTGTTAAACACACTAAAGGAAATTTTATATCACTTTCTTTTCTTTCTAAAAAATTAGCAAAAATATGTGCTTCTATATGATTAATAGGAATTATAGGGATTTTTAAAATTTCTGAAAAACTAGAAGCTACAGTTATTCAAGTTAAAAGTGAAGGAATTAATCAAGGATTAGTTGTAACTGATATATAATCTATTTCTTCTAAATTAATTTTAGACTCTTTTAAAACATTTTCTATAACTTCAAAAATTACATTAGCATGCTCTCTTGCAGCTACTTCTGGTACAACTCATCATGTTATATTATGAATACTGATTTGACTTTTTGTATCCATAAAAATTAATTTTTCATTTTCAAAAATGGCAACAGAAGTATCATCACAACTAGTTTCAAAAGCTAAAATTTTTATTTTTTGTTTCATAATATTTTTTTAATCAGTGATATTTTAAATTTAACTAAATTCAATAAAGTTTTTTTTATTCACTATAATACTTTCTAAATTTTTCAATCATTGGAGTTAACATTCTTTCAGGAGCTACAAATTCTCCTGATTTTCTTCTTCTTTCAAATTCTTCATCACTTACTTTTACATTCAAAATTCTGTTTGGCATATCTATTTCTATAATATCTCAATCTTTTATTAATCAAATTTTTCATCCATTATAAGCTTCTGGAAAAATATGCCCTATACAAGGTCAAGCTGTTCATCAAGAAAATCTTCAATCTGTAATTAATGCAACTTTTGTAAACCCTGCTCATTTTATTGCAGAAGTTGGAGTTAGCATTTCTGGCATTCAAGGAGCTCAAGCTGGTCATTGAAAAGGCAAAACTATTACATCTCACTCTTTTATTTCTCAGTTTTTTACTCAATCTACAACAGATGTTTCTGTAAAAAATACTTTTGCTGGTCAAGAATGTTTTAGCATTTCAGGAGAAACTCAAGTTTGTTTTACAACAGATTCAAAACAAATATTTCATTTCAAAGCAGCAACTCAACCTTCAAAATAATATGCATTTTCTAAACTCCTAATAATATCATTATCTACTTTTTCAATTCAATTTAATCTATCTTTCAATTTTCAATCTATTCAAATTCTATCTAAATGAAGTTTTTTTTCTATATTTTTCATTACTTGTTTTATTCCTCACTCATTATATAAATCAACCATTTCATAAGGTCAAGAAGGAGATAATTTACAAATATTTGGAGTTGATTTACTTATTTTATCAAAAGAATGCAGATCAATTTTTATTCAACATTCTTTTGCAATTTCTGGTAAATGCAAAGTTACATTTGTAGAACCTCAAATTGCATTATCTAGAGTCATTGCATCTAAAAAAGCTTCTTTTGTCATTATATCTCTTGGTTTTATATCTTTTTTAGCTAATTCTACAGCTAATTTTCCAGACTCATAAGCTTGATTTTGTTTTTCTTTCAAAGTTGCAAGAGTTGCAGCACAATCTTTTAAACTCATTCAAAGAATTTCTGTTACACAAGCCATTGAATTAGCTGTAAACATTCCAGCACAACTTCCACCTGTTGGACAAGCTTCTTTTTCAATTCTTTTTAATTCTTCATCATCTATTCTTCCAGCACTATGAGCTCAAACTCCTTCAAAAACTGTAACTAAATCAATTGTTTTTCCAGTTTTTGTGTCTCTTCCAGGTTGCATTGGTCAACCTGTTAAAATTGTACAAGGAAGATTCAATCTTCAAGCAGCCATAAGCATTCAAGGAGTAATTTTATCACAATTAGTAATTCAAACCCATCAATCAAAAGAGTGAGAAAGCATCATAATTTCTATATTATCTGCAATATGGTCTCTTGAAGGAAGAGAAAGTCTCATTTCAGCAAACATTGCAATTCAATCACAAACAGCAGGAACTCCCCAAGTAAAAGGAACTCACCCTGCATCTCTAATTCATTTCATTACATATTGATTTAAAATGTTCAAATGTCAATGCCCAGGAACAATATTATTAAAAGAATTAGCTATTCAAATAAAAGGTTTTTTAACATCAAAATCTTCATCAGTTAATCAACTTGCTCTAAGTAAACTCCTATGTGGAGCAGTTTCTGGTTTTGTTTTTAGTATATTAGATTTAAAATTTATCATAATTTAAAAAAAATAAAAAAATAAGATTATAATTAGTATAATCTTATTTTTCTTTTACTCAATTTTTTTTTAGGTTTTTTACTTAACTACATCTTTATGTTTTCATCTTCATTTATAAGTTATAACTATTGGAGTTCCATGAAAACCAAAATTTTCTCTTATTCTGTTTTCTAAATATCTTTTATATGAAAAATGAAAATGATTAGGATTATTAACTGTTAATACAAATTTTGGAGGATTCATATCAGCTTGAGTTCAATAATAAATTTTTGGAGAATGAGATTTTTTATTTCAACTAGGAGCATGTTTATAAATTACTTGTTCCAAAAATTCATTAAAAATACTAGTTTTTACCCTTTTATTTCTTTCCTTTTTTATATGCATTGCATTTTCAATTATTTCATCAACTCTTTTATTTTCAGTAGCAGAAGAAAAAACAACAGGAGCATAAGAAACAAATTCTATTTTTGCTTTTAAATAAGTCATATATTTTTCCATCATTTTTTCCTTGTCTGTTCAAGGTTTTGCCAAAACTCTATCCCATTTATTTACAACAATTATTAATCATTTTTTCTCTTCTAAAACTTTTGAAATAATAGACAAATCTTGATGAACGACTCAATCTACTCAGTCAATAATAACAGCAACAACATCAGATCTATTAATTGCTCTAGTTGTTCTCATTACTGACCAATTTTCTATATTTCTGGTTCCAATTTTTGATAATCTTCTAATTCAAGCTGTATCAATTAAAACAAATTCTTCTCAATTAGCCTCAAATTTTGTATCAATAGAATCCCTAGTTGTTCAACTTAAATCTTTTACCATAACTCTATTTTTTCAAGTTATAGAATTTATTAAACTAGATTTTCAAACATTTGGTCTTCAAACAAGAGAAAGTTTTATAATTTTTTCATCAAATTCTTCTACAAAATAATTTAATCATTTTTCCTTTAAAAATTTACTAGTAAAATCTTTTATTTCTCTAATTCAAGAATTATGTGAAGATGAAACAGGAAAAAATTCTAATTCTCCTTTTCAAGCTAAACTATAAGATTGCATTATTTTGTCTTCATTATCACATTTATTTGCAACTAAAATAAAATTAGGAGCATTATTTTTTTTAAGAATTTTTAAAATACCATGATCCATTTGAGTAAAGTTATTATAATCAACTAACCAAATTAATAAATCAGATTCTTTGATAGCTGTTATTGTTCTATCTAAAATATCAGAATTTATATCAGCTTCATCAGAAGAAAAATCCAAACCTCAAGAATCTGAAATAATATAAGTTATTTCCCTTTCTTTATCTGTATATTCAAATTCTGAAATATCTCTAGTTGTTCCAGCTTCATCAGCTACAATAGCTATTTTATGTCCTGTAAACATATTAAAAAAACTAGATTTTCCAACATTTGGTCTTCACACTATTGTTATTCTTGCAAGCATTTTTTATTTTTTAATTATTAATATATTTTTTTTATCCCCTTTCTCCCCAAAAGGGAGAGAGGATTCAGGAGAGAGGGTTTAAACTTCTTCCATTTCTAAATCTTTTTCTTTTTCAGAATACTTATTTGAAGGATCTCTCATTCAAGAGGCTCATTTATCTTTTTCAATATCTCTATAATGATCAACAATATTCAAAATAGTTCTAGCAGATTGCATAGAATTAGGTGCCCAATCCATTTCAAAGTTTGAAGTATTTCAGGCAGTTTGAATAGTTATTAATCAATAATTCAAAACATTTGACAAAAATCATTTTGTTTGAGAATTTACTTCTTGAACTTGTCAAAGATTACATTCTGACACAATTCTATTTAAAAAAGCAATCTGGTCAACTCAAACAATTCTATTATTTGTAATTACAAATAAATCTAGTTCATGATTAAGCCAAGCAATATATAAATATATTCAAAATCACATCCAAAAAAGTATAAGAAAAATATGGATTAAAGGATGATTTGCAAAAAGAACAAAAGCTGTTAATATAATTCAAAGACTAAGCCTTCAAAGCAAAAACATATACATTATCCAATGCCTTCTTAATACAAGCTCTATTGTTTCTCAAGGAGCCATATTTAGTAAATCGATACCAGCTTTTTGGTTATCTTTTGTATTAAACATTTTTTTTATAAAAATTAAGTAATATTAGGTTTTTTAATATAATTACTTTCAGCTATTTTCAAATTTTCAAATTTTATATTTTTTATAATTTTTTCATAATCAGAAAAATTTATAATTTGGACATCTTGAAAAAAATTTTCTTCAATATCTCAATATACTTTCTTTATATTAGCTTTTTTTAAAAATAAATCAACTTCTTTATTATCCAAAATTTTTATTTGAGAATTTTTATTTGTTTTTATAAACATATCTCTTTTTGAAGAAGCTTTTAAAATAGGATATTCATCAAATAAATCAAAAAAATTAATAGTAGTAATTTTTTTATTAATTAAAAAATTAATTGAATTTACAACTAAAATAGTAGACCTAATTCAAGTAAAACTTCAAGGACCATTAACTACAATTATATTTTCTAGAGAATTATATTCTAAAAAATTTTTTTGCAAAATTTTAGTTATTGTAGGAATTAATTTAGATGATTCATTTCTTTTGAAATCTAAACTTATTTTATCAACTATTTTTCTATTTTCATTAAATAATATTACATTTCAAACTTTTGAAATTGTGTCTATAAAAATATTCATTTTATTTTAATTTTTAGTATTATTTTTTCTGGAAAATACATTATATATAAAAAAATAAAAAATGCAAAAATAAATTATTGATTTTCTACTTATTAAAATATGGCTTATTTTCTAATAAAATTAATATAAAATAATTTTTAAAAAGTTATTTAAATTTAAATAAAAAAAATAGCAAGTTAAAAACTTTTGTAAAAATAAAAAAAAATATTATACTGTATTATATAAACACATAATACATTTATTTGGACTTAATATATAAAACAATATGAACAAAAAATACATTTTTACTTTTTTAATTTTATTTTTTTTTAATTCTTGTACAATTTGAGATTATGAACTAAAAAAAATAGAAGAAAAAAAAGAAATAGAAAAAATTTCTAACTCAAAAATTTTTGAAGAAATAAAAAGATTAAAAGAAGAAATGGCTGAAATAAGGAGATTAAAAGAAAAAGAAGTTAAATTGAAAGAAAAAGAATATAATAAAAAAAAGATAAAGTTGACTTGAGAAGAATTGGAATTAAAAATACTTGAAATCGAAAATAAAAACTTGGAAGCCCAAAATAAAAAATTGGATATTGATACAAATAAAAAAGAATCTGAAATAAAATTGGAAAAGTGAGAACATTGTTTACTTGATACTTGTTTGTATAAAAAAAATATAGAAATAAAAAAATTGGGAAAAATAAATAAAATTTTAGAATTAGAAAAAAGATTTATTTCCTTTATTTGAAAAGAAGATTGTATAAAAAAAGAAAAAAATATAATAAATTTTACTGAAAATATTAAGTGTAAAATAGCTTCTGAAATAACTAAAACTAAAACTTTTTTAAAAAAAGTTTTTATAGCTTGAAAAAATTTTGAAATTCTCTATATAAATAATTTTTGAGATTTTTATATAAAAAATGTTTTTTCAAAAAATAATGAAAAATATTCAATTATTCAAAAGATTTTTGATAAAAATTGAAATAAATTTGAGCTAAATAATTCAAATAAAGTATTTACAGAAAAATTTAACTTATTAAAAGAAAAAATAAAAATTGCTAATATTGAATATAAAATGTATTCTAATTTAGAAAAAATTAATTTTTCAATAAAAGAAAAAAATATTATTTTTTTTAATGATAAAAATTATATTGATTCAAAAATAATTGAACTAAAATTATTAGATTTGGCTTTGGAAGAAAAAAATATTTATAAAAATTATATTTTTTCTGTAGATAAAAAATTATGAATATATATTTTATATTCTAGTGATTTACAACAATCTGAAAGGATTATAAATCTATGAATTGATAAAAAATGGTTAAGTGAAAATATTGATAAAAACTGAGATTTTTTAGATAAAGAATTAAGTGAAAAAATTATTTGATATTATTTAAAAAATAATAAAAAAATTCTTTTAAATAAAGTAAATAAAAAAGTTTTATGAATTTCTGGTGAAGATTTTCCTATTTTTAATGTAAAAAAATTTGATGAAAAAGGTAATTTTTTACTTTTTTTAAATGACTGATATTCTGTTAAAGAAAATTAAAAAACCCTCCTTTTTTACTCCCTCACCCCCTAGCCCCCTCTCCCTTGTGGGGAGATGGGGAAAAGCTACAAAAAAATATTTAATAAAAATAAAATATGAAAAAAATAAAAAATAAATTCTTGGTCTTTTTTGTAGTGTTTTTTCTTTTTTCTTGTGCTAATCCTAATATCCTCTCTCCTGAATCCTCTCTCCCTGACGGGGAGAAAGGGGCTACAAAAGAAGAAGAAAAAGAAAATAATTCCTCACCTGAATCCTCTCCTTTTGGTCAAAAGGAAAGAGGCTACAAAAATGAAAAAAATGAAGAAAAAATAAATGAAGAACAGGAGGAAGTAGAAAAAAAAATTATAAAAAAAGATAAATTATTTAATTTTTCTGGTAGTTTTGAGGAAAAAATAAAAGATGATTTGGAAAATATTATTGTTGAAAATTCTTGAGAAAAAAATAATTTTAAAAATACAAAAAAAATTGAAAATAAAAATAATATTTCTGCTTGAATAAATGATAAAGATTTGGTTATTGAGGGAAAAATAATGGAAATTTATGAAACCAAAGATTTTGAAATAAAATATAAAAATACTAAAATTAGTTATAAAATAAAAAAAGACAATAAAAAATTTTTTGAATTTTCTTGAATAATTAAAAATAAAAATAATTTGATTATAAAATGAAAAAGTTTGATTGAAATTGATAAAATAATTGTCCATTTTGATAATAAAAAAACAAAATTTCCTGAAAGTTTTTATACTTTAAAACAATTTGATTATTGAGATGAAAATTTTTCTTATAAAGCTTGAATTTTGTTAAAAAATTTGGATTTAGGTTTGAATGAATATAAAATTATGGCTTATATTTGAGAAGAATTTTCTATTATGAATTTGGAAATAAATATTGAAAATTTAGATGATTTAAAGAAAAATAATTCAAAAATAAAAATATGAAAATATTGTTTACTTGACAGTTGTTTAGAAGAAAAATATTGAAAAATAGAGGAAACAGAAAAAGAATATATTCAAAAATTAGAAAATTGAAATAGAAATTATTTATTTAAAAATAAAAGTTTTTGATTAGAAATTTTATGAGTTTGAAAAAAAGAAAAAAAAGTTTTTACAAATAAAGTTGGGAATTTTTATATTAGAACTCATTATAAAGATTTAGAAAATTTTTTACAAATTAGACAAGAAGTTTTTAATAAAGATTGAGAAAAAATTTTGTACTTGAACCAAAAAACCCTCTCTCCTGCACTTAACAGCATGACCCACAAGGGGCCGAAATCCTCTCTCCCCAATAGGGAGAAAGGGGCTACAAAAATTGATTTTGATAAAAAAATATTTTTAGGAAATTATAGTTTTAAACTAAATTTTAATATTAAAAATAATATTTGAAAAAATATTTTATTTACAGATAATAAAGAATATAAAAATACTTGAGAAATAAAAAAATTTATAGAAGAAAATGTAGAAGAAACTAAAAAAATATTTACAAATTATATTTTTTTGGTTGATAGTGAAAAACAAATTTATATTAATTATAGTTGAAATTTTGAAAAACCTGAGAGAATTATTTTTTTATGAAATGATGAAAAATGGTTAAGTAAAAATATTAATGCAAATTGAGAATTATTAGATATTGAGTTAAGTAATAAAATTTTATCTTATTTTTGAATTAATTCTGAAAAAAATGTAACAGAAAATGGAGAAATAATTTTTGAAATTTCTGAAAAAAATTTACCTGTTTTTATAGTAAAAAGATTTAATAATTCTTGAAAATATATGTTATATTTAGTAGAAAAATATAGTTTTTCAAAATAAAAAAATCTAGATTTTCTAGATTTTTTTTATGCTGTTTCTAATATTTCTTCTGCTCTTTTATTTGTATCTGTATCTCAATTTAATTCTTTTAATCTATCTCCAAAAAGTTTTTTTCCTGATTTTTGACTTTCAACTATTTCTCAAATAGAAGCAGAAGTTTCATATTGAGTTTTTGCTACAGGTTCAGTTTCTGTTTCTATACTAAATGAAGTAAAATTATTAAACATATCTTCTAAAAAAGTATCATAACCTTTTCAATTATTTTCTTCTTTTTCTTTATATGAAAAATAAACATCTAAACCTTTTGCTCTAATTTTTTTAATAATTTCAGCATTTCTAAGCTCTCATCTTTCAAAATTAATTCATATTACATTTGAAATTTTTTCTTCAAATTTACCAAAAGTTTCAGAAAACATTTTTTTCCTCCTTTCTAAGGGTATTGCTATATTTTCTTTTATTTTTGTTAATGCCTCAAAATATCACTCAAAAACTTTTCTTCAATAATCTCCATTTTCTGCTCAAGCAAAACCTCAGGATGTATTTCATTGTATATTATCTAAATCTTTTTCACTTCAATAAGTATATAATCAATAATTTTTTACTGTATCTCAAGCTCATCTATCATCATTATCTAAATTATATTCATTATCATTATAAATTCATTCTAAAGTTCACATATATCTGTCTGATTCATTTCAATCTTTTTTATCAGAATAAACAAGTCCATCATTAAGTGTAATTGTTTCTACTAAATCACTTCAATAATTACTCCAAAATTTATTTAAATTTTTTGCATTATCTGTATTTTTTCAAGTTATAGCTTTTTCAAATTCTTTCAAAACTGTTTTATTTTCAGGAAATTTTAGTTCAATAGCTCTTTTAACTAAATTTCTAAATTGTCCTATTCAATTCATACTACAAGCAAAATATATTTCTGGATAAGATGAAGTAAAAGCTAAACTTTTTAGTTTT
>JAMONT010000002.1 GCA_027066455.1 Candidatus Altimarinota bacterium | reverse complement strand
AACGGTTGAGGTACACCTGTTCCCATTCCGAATACAGAAGTTAAGCCAACTAGTTCCGATGGTAGTGCATTTCATAAATGTGTGAGAGTAGGTAGCTGCCAAAACTTTGATCTTAAATATTTTTTTTTAAAGTCTTACTAAGTTAGCTCGAGTAGCTCAGTTGGAAGAGCAGTGGCCTTCTAAGCCAAAGGTCACAGGTTCAAGCCCTGTCTCGAGCACCATTAAGTTTTGACGCAAAGATAATTTTGAAAAAATTTCTTTGATGACAAAAGTTACATAGCTTAAAAAAATGGCTATTTTTTTAAAGCTATGCTTATATTTACAACAATGGGTGATTAGCTCAGCTGGCGAGAGCATCTGCCTTACAAGCAGGGGGTCGTAGGTTCGAATCCTATATCACCCACCATTTTAAAAAAAATACATAAACAAAAAGCAATATATAAAATATTGCTTTTTTTGTTGTTTTTGCTTTATATTTTAAAATATGTTAAAATTTAATAGGTATATAATTATCTTAATTTATATATGAATTTAACTACTTTTGACTTATATTGAAAAAGAGAAACTAATAATCATTGAATAAATATGTATTATGAGTTATTTTTTGATTGAAAAAAATTAGGCTATAAATCTAAAAAATCAAAAGAAACAAATATAATTGAATTAACAAAAATTTTAAATAAAAGTGATTATAGAGTTTGTCATAATTTTTATTTATATGACTGACCTAAATTACCATTACTTGAAAGTCATTCAGAAAAAAATATAGACACACTACTTATTGATAGTTTATTAAATTTTGATAAATCTCATCATAATCTAAAAAAATCACAAAATAATAATCCTTTAGAAGATGCTAAATCTACATTTGAGATATTAGAAACAAATATAATTACTTTTTATAATTTCAATTTTGATATTCAAAATATTTTATATTCACTTTTAATAGATTATGATGAATATAATGATTTTTTTATTTTTTATAATAAATTAACTAAAAATAAATTAAATTTGTTAAATAAAAAATCTATTTTTGAAAAAATAAACAATATTTTAGCTAAAAAATGAATTTTAAATGATAATTTTGATTTTAATATTTTTTTTGAAAATAATAATTCAAAACTTGCTTTAGCTTATTTAGTTTTATTTTTAGAAAAACAAAAAATTGTTTTACCAGATTTTATTTATAAAAATAATTTAGAATTAAGAAAAATATTAAAAGATAATTTAAATAATTTTTATAAAATTTTTGGAATTTTTTTTAATAATAATATAAAATCTTTTTTAAAAGAGTTCTATAACTTTAATGATTTCAGATGAATAACTCAAAGTAATTGAGTAAAATATAGCTTAGAAAATAAAGATATATTAACTATATTATCTACTTGATGATGAAAATCCCTTATTTATCAACTTCCAGCAAGAATTATTTGAGAAAAGTTGGGACATTTAACTTTGGTTATAACTCCATTAAAAGCTCTTATAAAAGACCAAATTGATTGATTAAATAAAAAATGATTTAATGAAGTAAAATATTTTTCAGGTGATCAAAATAATCTAGAAAAAGAAATTATTAGAAATAAAATAAAATCAGGAGAAACAAAATTTTTATTTTTAACTCCTGAAAGTCTTAGAAGTGAAAAAAATCTTGAATTATTAAAAAATAGATATATTTCAAGAATTATAATTGATGAAGCTCATACTTTAATTTTATGGTGAACAGAATTTAGACCAGATTATTTTTTTATAAAAACTTTTTTAGAAGATTTAGAAAAAAAGAATTTAAATAAAAATATAAATATTACTTTACTTACTGCAACAGCTCCTATTGATGTAGAAATTTGATTAAAAAAATATTTTAATAATAGAAAATTTAAAATTATAAAAGAGGAAAATATTTTAAAAGAAAATATTATTCCAAGTGTTATAAATATAGAAAATCCTAAAAATAAAATAGATATTTTAATAAAAAAGATTAAAGAAATTGATATAAAAAACAATCCTACAATTATTTTTACAGCAAGAAGAAAAACAGCTGAAGAATTAGTAAAACAGTTAGAAGAAGAATGAATTAAAACAGAATTTTTTCATGCTTGAATGTTTTTAAACCAAAAAACAATAATTCAAGAAAATTTTATTTCTTGAAAAATAAATTTAATTATTGCAACAAAAGCTTTTTGAATGTGAATTGATAAAAAAAATGTTAGATATGTAATCCATTATGATTTACCTTGAAATATTGAAGATTATCTGCAAGAAATTTGAAGAGCTTGAAGAGATTGAAATTTATCAAAAAATATTATTTTTTATGAAAAAAAAGAAATAGATAAACAATTAAAACAATTAAATATTAGTAATATTTATAATTCTCATATTACACATTTTATAAAAAACATTAATATAAATAAAGAAAATAAAGTTATTTTATCACCAAGACAAATTGCCAGATTTACTTCTATAAAAACAAATAAAAAAGATTATACTACTACCATAAAGCTTTTATTAAATTTTTTAGAAAGGGAAAAAATATTTAAAAATAAAAATATTTTGAAAAGAAAATATGATAATACTCTTGTGTTATTTAATAAAATTGAAGAATTTGAAATAAATAAAAATTATAAAATTATAGAAAATAATAATTTTTTAAATAAAGATGAACACTTTTTAGCAAAAGCAATTATAGAAAAAATTATTGATGAAAAAAAAGCTTTGAATTTGAATAATTTAGAAGAAAATTTTAAACAAATATTATGAGATGATTTTAATTATAAAAATATTAATTTAAATAAAATAATTAATATTATTAAATCATTAAAAATTTTATCAAAATCAAATAATAATTTAGAAGCAGATTTAATTATTGAAGCTTGATTTATATTAAAAGATGAAAATTTTAGAGAAAATATTTTTAATATTTATAAAAAAAGAATTTTTAATATAGAAAATTTTAAAGAAAAAAATAATGCTAGTTTTTATGAAAAAATAAAAAATTATTATTTATTTAAAAATTTCATAAAAGAAAAAAATTGAAAAATAATTATTAAAAATAAAAATATTTTTAAGCATTTTGAAAGAATATCAAAAATTTGAAAAATTGTTTTAGAATATATTTTTGATGATGATGATAAAAAATATCTGAATAATCAAATTTTAAATATAAATGATTTATTAAAAAATTTACAAGAAAAATACCAAAAAGATTTATGAATTACTGAAATAAAAGAAGTTTTATATTTTTTATATAAGTTAGAAATTATAAAAATTAAAAATGGTTTACTTGTATTCTTAACAAGATTTAGTATAGAATTTGATGAAAATATTTTAGAATTAAAAGAAAAATTAAAAGAAGATGATTTTAAAAAAGAATTTGAAATAAAAATAAAACAAAAATTGGATAATTATATAGAGACAAAAAAACAAAAATTTTTAGCTTTACAGCTTATTATAGAAAATATAGAAAAAAATTGAAACCAAAAATATACAAATTTAGCTAAATATTATTTTTCCCATAGTTTAGAAAATTTTAATGAGAAATATTTGAACAAAAAAGAGGAAAAAAATATAATTAATTTTTATTAAAAAAAGTCTAAAAAAACTATTTAATTTAGATAAAATAAAAATTACAACATTCTTTTCAACATAAAATGCATTAAATCAGCAAATTCAGTGCTTTCTAATTTTATTCAAAAAGGAACTTGTTTAAAAATTATTAAATAAACTATTTCTCAAACAATAAAAAAATTAAGAGAATTATTTCAAACAGAAAGTTTTTCTATATCAATCATATTATTTGATTTTATCATTTGTTCCAAGCTCATCATTCAAGTTGCTAAATATCATTCAATTTTTATATTTTTTTGCTTTAATTCTTCAAAAAAATTTCAAGCTAATTCATCTAAATTTTTATTATTAACTGACATACTTTCAAAAGTATTAGCAGAAATACATTTAATTTTTGAGTATTTTTTTTCTTTTAGTTCAATTAAAATATCACGAAAAAGGTTTATTATTCAATCCTCAGCTTCAAAAAATCTCATTTTTGGAATTGGAGAAATTCTTTGTTTATCAAGTAAATTTAATTCTTGTTCTATTTGAGGAAGAAGTTTTTCTTGTTTTTCAATTTTTCTTTTTTCCTCTAAAATTTGATTTCTCAAAACTTCTTTATTTGAAACAAAAAAATGTTTCACTCAATTTTTTATATTTTCTGAAACTAATCATTTATTCACTAAAATCTGCAAAATTTTATAAGTTGCAGTTCTTTCTTGTTTAATCATTTGAGCAATAGTAGAAGCAGGTTTTGCTCAATATTTATACAATAATATAAATACTTCACTATGTTTTTGCTTCAATCAAACTTCTGTTAATAATCCTTTTAAATCCATATTTTTAATATATTGTGAAAATAAGTTTCACATTTATTATACAACTTTTCTTGATAATTGCAATTTTTTTATATTATTTTGTAACTTTCAAAGTTAAAATGTCACCTTTTTACAAAGTAGAAATGTCACTTTTATGATAAAATTAAGTAAATAATATTACTTAATTACTAATATATGACTAATTACTTTAAAATGAGCAACAAA
>JAMONT010000001.1 GCA_027066455.1 Candidatus Altimarinota bacterium | reverse complement strand
ATTCAAATTCAAAGACATAGATGACTTAGAATTGATAGACTTATTTCATTCATTTCTTTGTGGATTTATGAAAGAAATTTAAGATAAAAAAAGGTGCTTTTCAGCACACAATTTTTCCTATTAACCCCATTTTTTTAAATTACTTGTTTCTCTTTGATTATCTTTTGCTGTTACAATCATTAAATCATTTTTATTCTTGTTATTTATATCTTTATGCTTATAAACATCCATATAATTTAATAAAAAAATTTCTTTTTCTCACTTAACTAATTTTTTATCAACACTACTTGTTTTAAATTCTCAAATCTCCCCCAACTTCTTTTCCTCCCACTCCCCAAAATTCTCCCCATTCTCATCTTTAAACCTAATTTCCTGCTTAAAAATCTTCTGCATAACTCCCTTTTTATACTCCTCAAAAAGTTCTTTTTTCTTTTTAAGACTTTCAATTTTTTCATCAACACTTGAAAGAAATAAAGCAATTTTTTGTTGTTCTGGAAGTTGTGGAAGATTAAATTTTAATTTTAGTAAATCTTTTGTATAAATTGCAGCAACACTAGTAGTTCAAGTTGCTAATGACTTTAATTTTTTAATTCAATCAAATGAATTAAATTTATAATTCATAAAAAAATTATTTTTAAAATTCATTAACATTAAATTTGAATTATAAAAAGAATTAATAATTTCATTTCTCCAAATTGATACTTTTCAAACTAATTCTAAAGTATTTCTAGTATTAAAAAATAAGTCTCAATATTTAATTTTATCAATTTTAAAAATATCTTCTCATTCTTCAATATAATGTATTTTTTTTAATGAAATTTTTCATCTTCATAAATTTCACATTTTAATTAAAACATTTTCTGTTTTTTTTTCAGAATTTTGATAATTTCATCACAGTCTATAATTTATAAGTACTTCTTCCAACTTCTTCTCCTCCCACTCTCAAAAAAACTCAGAAAATCTAAGTTTTGGAATTTTTTGTTGTGTGTTTTTTGTTTGTGTCATAAGTTTTTAATTAAAATTTCTAATAAAATCAAGGAAAAGTCAGTAAAAAATCATTAAAAAGTTTAAAATAAGTTTGCATTTTAATAAAAAAATGTTAGTATAAGCATACGAATATTTGCCGGGGAGTAATCCTGACGGGCAAATTTTTTTTTATTCTTCAAAATCTTTTTTCCAGTTTTCTGAAAATCACATTTTTTCTTTTGGCACTTCTGGGTATTCTTTAAATAATTCTTCTAAATATTCTAATCATCATAAATTTGGATTAATTATTTTTAAAATATAATTTATTATCAAAGTTGCATTATAATAATTTGAAATAACTTCCTTTCAATTATTTAATTTTTCTAATTTAAATTTATTTTTAAAAATTACATCTTCAATTCTTGGTTTTATTAAAAGATTATTATTCCATAATCTTGAATGATGAGCTGATATATTTCTAATATGAACTAATAAATTTAACCATTTTCTCAAATCAATATAATATATATTATAACTTTTACTTATCTCTTTAGGATAATCAGACTTTAAAATATTAAATATTGTTGAAATATTTAAAATAGTTAACTCCTCAAATAACATCCAACTTGGTATATATTTTTCATCATATTTTTTAAAAAATTCTTTAATAAATATAGATTTTTCTTTTTTTTGAATATTTTTTATTATTTTTATAAAATTTTGATAAATTTTTTTATTTTCCTCTTTTTCTAAAGAAAATAATTTTTCATCTAAATACCAAAACATTCAAAAATTTTCTGTCATAAAATCATTAATATTTGCTTTTAATGATATTTCTATTTTTTCTATAGCATCAAGAGTTAAAAGTCTTAATTTTCTATCAAAAATATATAAATCTAAAACTTGTTTAAAAGTTATTCATTCTTTAAAAATATTAGTCTCTTTATCTTGAAAAAATTTAAAATATCAAGTTAATCTATAATATCAAATATGTTGTAAATAATGTTTTTCATTTTCTTCATCATTAAAAATCAAACCTCTATTTTTGAGAAGCTCAATTTTTTTATTAATATTTAATATAGGTTTATTAAAAATCTTTTTTGGCATTTTTCTAATTTAATTTCTAAAAAGGACTTTTTATTCCTAATTCATTACAAAATCATTTTATTTTTTTATCTAATTTCTCACTATTTTTTTCTATTTCAATTATTTTACTTGCAACTTTTTCTAAATCAACTGGTTCTTCTTCTTCAAAAGTATCTACATATCTTGGAATATTAAGATTATAATCATTTTCTTTAATTTCTGATAAAATTGCAATATGTGAGTATTTTTCTTTTTCAACTCTTGAATTATATGTATTAATAATTTTTTCAATATCTTTTTCTCTTAAAGTATTTTTATTTTTAGCTTTTTCAAAATCATTTGAAGCATCTATAAATAAAACATTATCAGGATTTTCTCTACATTTTTTGAATACTAAAATACAAGTTGGTATTGAAGTTCCGTAAAAAATATTTGAAGGTAATCAAATTACAGCATCTAGGAAATTATTTTGTTCTATTAAAAATTTTCTTATTTTCCCTTCACTTCATCATCTGAATAAAACTCAATGTGGAACAACAACAGCCATAATTCCATTATCATCTAAATGGTGAATCATATGAGTTATAAAAGCATAATCTGCTTTTGAACTAGGAGCTAAAACACCATACTGACTAAATCTATCATCATTTATAAATAATGGACTTGCTGACCATTTAGCTGAAAATGGAGGATTTGCAACTATTGCTTCAAATTTCTTTCCTAAATGTTGAGGATGTTCAATAGTATCTTCTTGTTTTATATCAAATTTCCTATAATTTACATCATGCAAAATCATATTCATTCTTGCAAGATTATATGTTGTTCTATTTAATTCTTGTCCAAAAAATTCTCATACTTGTTCCACTTGTTTTGCAACTCTTAAAAGTAAACTCCCTGAACCACAAGTAGGGTCATAAACTGTTTTTAATTGTTTTTTTCATCAGGTTACAAGTTTTGCTAAAATTTGAGAAACTTCTTGAGGTGTATAAAATTCTCATGCTTTTTTCCCCGCTCAGGCTGCAAATTGAGAAATAAGATATTCATAAGCATCTCACAAAATATCTACATCTGAATTTTCTAATTCAAAATCTATTCATTCTAACCCAGCTAAAATTTGTGAAATTAATTCATTTTTTGCCACAGAAGTTTTTCCTAATTTTTGACTAGTTAAATCTAAATCAGAAAATAAATCATCAAAATCATCTTCACTTTCAGTTCACATTGTAGAAGATTCAATATTTCTTAATATTTTTTGTAAATCATCTAAAATAAAATTGTCATCACTTCAACTTTTTCTTGAATTTCATTTTTTTGAAATTTCAGAAAATAATTCTTTTGGTAATAAAAAATAACCTAAATCTTCAACTGCTTCTATTCTTATAGCTTCAACAATATTTTTATCATTTTTTTCATTTAGTTCTGAGTATAATTTATCAACTCATCAATCTTTTAAAAGTTTATCAGCTTTCAAAGTAATTTTTTCAGATAAGTATTTATAAAATATAAAACCTAAAATATAATCTCTGAATTCATCAGCTGACATTTTTCATCTTAAAAGATTAGCAATTCCCCATAATTTAGCTTCTAATTGTTTTTTTTGCTCTTCACACATTACTTTTATTATTTAACAATTAAAATAATTTCTCTAAAGTTTTACTACTATAGATTATATTCACATATATTCTAAAATCAATTTTTTTAATTATAATTTTTATAAATAAAAAAAGAACTTCAATTAAATTGAAATTCTTTTTTAAATCTTAAATGGTGGGTCATCCGGGGCTCGAACCCAGGACCTTATCCTTAAAAGGGATCTGCTCTACCAACTGAGCTAATAACCCATAAAACTTTATTTTTTAATAAAGCTCAGGTATTTTATTAAAAAAATTAATAATTGCAAACTTTTTTTTGACTTTTTTAGTTTTTTTATATAATATAGGAAAATTTTATAATTTAAAAACTGAAAAAAAATGTTAAGAACACACAAATGTGATGAATTAATTGCAAAAAATATTTGAGAAAAAGTTACTCTTTCTGGTTGGGTTAGTAATAGAAGAGACCATTGATGAATTATTTTTATTGATTTAAGGGATAGATATGGATTAACTCAAATTGTTTTTGATCCTGAAGATAATAAAAAAGCCCATGAAATAGCCGATAAGTTTAGAAGTGAATATGTTATAAAAGCTAATTGAACTG
Organism: Candidatus Altimarinota bacterium; assembly: GCA_027066455.1. Lineage (GTDB taxonomy): Bacteria > Patescibacteriota > Gracilibacteria > BD1-5 > UBA6164 > JAMONT01. The sequence goes on along the minus strand of JAMONT010000001.1, from coordinate 15,921 downwards.
TTAGAGCTAGACCTGAATGACAAGCAAATCCAAAAATGAAAACTGGTGAAATAGAAATTATTATTGATGATAGTGTTGAACTTTTATCAAGTGCTAAAACTCCTCCTTTTGAACTTGATGAACACTCAGAACAAGCAAATGAAGAAATTAGATTAAAATATAGATATCTTGATTTAAGAAGAAAAAAAATGGCTGATTATTTGACTTTTAGATCAAAAATGGCAAATTATACTAGAAATTGGTTTGTATGAAAAGATTTCTTAGATATTCAAACTCCAATTTTGGCTAATTCTTCTCCTGAATGAGCTAGAGATTATTTGGTTCCCTCTAGACTTAATCCTGGAAAATTTTATGCCTTACCTCAAGCTCCTCAACAATTTAAACAACTTTTAATGGTTGGATGAATAGATAAATATTTTCAATTAGCTCCTTGTTTTAGAGATGAAGATCCTAGAGCTGATAGACACGCTGGAGATTTTTATCAAGTTGATTGTGAAATGAGTTTTGTAGAACAGGCAGATGTTTTTGATGTAGTTGAAGATTATTTACTTGATATTACAAAAGATTTAACAAATAAAAAAATTCTTGATAAAACTCCTTGAAAAGATAAAATTAGAGATGCTTGAAAATTTTTCACGCTAACTTATGAAGAATCTATGGAAAAATATTGAACTGATAAACCTGATTTGAGATTTGGCTTAGAAATGGTTGATGTAGCTGATATTTTTGCTAGATCCACAAATGAAATATTTTCTGGTATTGCTTCTGATTTAGAAAAAAATAGAATAAAAGCTCTAAAAGTTCCAAATGGAGATAATGTTTTTTCAAAAACTCAAATGAAAAATTTTGAAAAATATGTTAGACAATATTGAGCTGGAGGTTTAGGATATTTTCAAATGAAAGAAGATGGTTTAAAATGACCTTTAAATAAATTTTTTAGTGAAGAAGATTTACAAGAAATTGTTGATAGAACTGATTTAAAAGAGGGAGATGTGATTTTCTTTTGAGCTTGAGAAAAAAAAGTTGTTTGGAATTATATGTGAAAATTTAGAAATCATTTAGCTGAACTTATGGATTTAGCTTCAAAAGATGAAATAGTTTTTTGTTGGATAGTTGATTTTCCAATTTTTGAAATGGATGAAAATACTTGAAAAATAGATTTCGAACATAATCCTTTTTCTATGCCAGCTTGAGGTATAAAAGATTTAGAAAAGCAGTGAGAAGATTTACTTGATGTTAAAGGTTTACAATATGATTTGGCTTGTAATTGATATGAAATTTTGAGTTGAGCAATAAGAAATCATGATATAAAATCTTTAGTTAAAGCTTTTGAAAAAGTTGGTAGAAGTGAAAATGAAGTTAAAGAAAAATTTGGTGCTATGTATGAAGCTTTTCAATATTGAGTTCCACCTCACGGAGGTTTTGCAATAGGTTTTGATAGGTTGCAAATGATTTTCTTAAATGAAGAAAATATTAGAGATATTTATGCTTTTCCAAAATCTGGAAGCTGACAAGATTTAATGATGAATTCTCCAATTTCTGTAGAAAATGAACTTTTGAAAGATTTATGAATTGAAATGATTTCAGAAGAAAGTTAAAAAAAATATAAAAAAATTTGTAATAAAAAAATTTTTACTATAAATTATAGTGTAGAAAAATATTTCTTAACATAAAAATAAAATGTCAAAAAATCTTGTAATAGTGGAATCACCTGCAAAATGAAAAACAATAGAAAAATTTTTATGACCTGATTTTAAGGTTGTTGCTAGTTTTGGGCATATTAGAGATTTGCCTGTAAAAAGCCTTTGAGTTGATATAGAAAAAGATTTTGCTCCAGAATATGTGATAAATGATGATAAAAAACAAACTGTAACAAATCTAAAAAAACTTGCAAAAACTCATTCAAAAATTTGGATAGCAACGGATGAAGATAGAGAATGAGAAGCTATATGATGGCACATTTGTCACACTTTAAATTTGGAAATAGAAAAAACTCCTAGAATAGTTTTTCACGAAATTACAAAAAAATGAATAACTGAAGCAATAAAAAAACCTAGAACTATTGATGTAAATTGGGTTAATGCTCAGCAAGCAAGAAGAATTTTAGACAGACTTGTTTGATATAAAGTAAGTCCAGTTTTGTGGAAAAAAATTAGAAAATGACTTTCAGCTGGTAGAGTTCAATCTGTTGCTGTAAAACTTATTGTTGAAAAAGAAAGAGAAATAGTTGATTTTAAACCAGTTGAGTCTTGGAAATTATCTGTTGAATTAAATTATGAAGAAGATTCTAAAAAATATAGTTTCAAAACTTTTTTTAGTAAACAAGATTCAAAAGTAAAAAAATTAAATTCTAGAGAAGATGTTGAAAAACTTATTGCAACAATTTTTTGAAATTTAGATAATATAAAAGAAGAAAAAAATAAAAGATGATTTTGTGTTTTAAAAAGAGAAGAAATAATAAAATTTAAATTAACTGATGCAATAAAAAAAGATTCTAAAAGAAAACCTTGAGCTCCTTTTATAACTTCAACTTTACAACAAGAAGCTTCAAGAAAATTTGGTTTTTGAGTAAAGCAAACAATGATGGTAGCTCAAAAACTTTATGAATGAATGGATTTATGATGATGAGAAAGAACAGGGCTTATAACTTATATGAGAACTGATAGTGTTAATTTGTCTGATTTAGCAAAAGACCAAGCTCGTGATTTGATTGTAAAACAATTTTGAAAAGAGTATCATTCAAAAAGAACTTTCAAAACAAAATCTGCTTGAGCTCAAGAAGCACATGAAGCTATTAGACCAACAGATTTAGCAAGAACTCCAGAAAGTTTAGCATCAGTTTTAGACTCAATGCAATTAAGACTTTATACTTTAATTTGGAAAAGAACTTTAGCTTCTCAAATGGCCGAAGCTATTATTGGGGTTACAACTTTTACTTTTTCTCCAGAAAAAAATTTGAATCAAGATTGGATTACAAAATGAGAAGTTATAAAATTTGATTGATTTATGAAACTTTATATTGAATGAACTGATGAAGAAACAGATGATAAAGATGACAATTCTACTTTACCAAATATAAATATTTGAACAATTTTAGACTGAGAAAATTTTGAAGCAAATCAAGCTTATTCTAGACCACCAGCAAGATATACAGAAGCTTCTTTAGTAAAAAAGTTAGAATCAGAACAGATAGGTAGACCTTCAACTTATGCACCAACAATTTCTACAATTATTGACAGATGATATATTGAAAAATTTGAAAAAAAATATTTAAAACCAACAGAAGTAGCTTTTACAGTTACAGATTTTTTAGAAGAATATTTTCCAAAAATGATGGAGTATAAATTTACAAAAATTGTGGAAGAAGATTTTGATAAAATAGCTGTTTGAAAGGAAACTTATGTAGAAATGTTAAAATGATTTTGGGAAGGAACTCTAAAAAAAGAACTTGAAAATGCTTGAGAAAATGCTCAAAAAGTAATAGAAAAAACAGGAGAAAAATGTCCAAAATGTAGTGAAGATTTGATTTTCAGACACTCAAAAAATGGAAAATTCATAGGTTGTTCAGGATTTCCAGAATGTGATTTTATAGACCAACCAAAAGAGGAAAAAGATGCTCTTGATAGTTTGAGAAAAAAATATGAATGAAAACCTTGTCCAGATTGAGTAGAATGAACAATAGTAGTAAAAACAGGAAAATATTGACCATTTTTAACTAGTTCAGAGTATCCAAAAGTAAAATGGATATGAAAAATAAAGAATGAAAAAGAAGAACTTTTAGAAAAATTATTAGAAAAAGCTTGACTTTTAGTTGATAAAGAAACTTGAGAAGAAATGGTTTTAAAAAATTCAAGAAGATGACCATTTTTAGCAGCAAAAAATTATCCAGAAGTAAAAATTGCAAAAAATATTCCAAAAGATATTTGGGAAGAATTAAATAAAATTATGGAAGAAAAAGAAAATGAAGGAGAGGAAAGTGAAGAAAATGAGAAAGAAGAAGAAAAATAAAATACTTTTAAATAAAATATGGTATAATTAATAAATTATAAATAAAATTAATTAAAAGTAAAAAACAAAAAAAGTCAAAAAATCTTTTGACTTTTTTTTTGAGTTAATATACTTACTCTAAATTTAATTTTATAAATAAATATTTTATGAATTTAGAAATAAATAATTATACTGATAATTATGTTGATGAAAATGCAAAAGAAAAAGAATTATTAGAGTGATTATTAACACTTATTGAAAAATCTTTTGATATTGATTTAAATGAATATATTAAGGAAACTGAAATAACTAAAGGTGGAGAAAAAATAAATAAAATAAATAAAATTGAAACTTTAAGAGATTTTAAAAGATTAATTTCAAAAAAAGAAATAAAAGAAGAAATTAAAAACAAAATTGAAATTGAAAAATGAATAACTGATAATAATGAAATAGCAAATTTTAAATTTTCTGATGAAAAAGCTGATTTTGAAGAAAAATCTATTGATAATTTAGATAAAAAAACAGTACAATTTTTATGAAAAGAATATTTAGAAAATTCATTTAAAAAAGAATATAAACAAAAAAATCATAAAATTGTTTTATGAAATAATGAATTATTTATAAAAGATTTATTAAAATTTTATAAAATAGTTTGTGAAATAAAAAAATCTGATGCAAAAGATTTAGAAGAAAAGTTTTCAATTGAACAACAAGAAGTAATTGAAAAAGTTATAAAATATACAATTAATAAAAAAAGTGAAGATGAAGATGAAGATGAAAATAAAGTTTTAATTACTAAAACTATTAATGATAAAGTAATTCCTGAAATAACTAATATTCAAGATATTAAAAATTTTGCAGAAATAGCAAAAGATACAAATTGAAAAATATTAGAATATATTCCTAAAAGAAAAAAATGTTTAGTTAAAACTTATGGAAAAGAAAGATCTGAAAAAAATAATGTAACTGATAATATTAATAAAAATTTTGATTTATTAGATGAATCTTATGTAGGGAATATAGAATCATTTAGTGAAATAAACCCTGATATATTATCTAATTTGGGTTGAGAGTATTTAAATGAATTAATAAGTAAGCTATGAAAAAATAAATTTGATTTATTGTTTAAAGTAATTGATACTCAACATTTAAATATTTTAAAATGATTAGATATAGAATTTTTAGATGAGTTAATAGAAGATAAATATAGTATATGACTTTTTTTTGGTTATGCAAAAGTAAGCTCTAGAGGAGCACCTCAATCAATAAAATCATATTTACCTTTAATAAAAAAGTTAGACCGTTGTTGAAAAACTAATTTCTTTTCTTTGCATTATATTTCTTTTGAAGAGGATAAGAAGTATAAAACTTGGTTAGATATATTGAATCATACTTTAGATATAAGGCTTATAACAATTTTAAATAATGATAAAAAAATAGATGGTCTTAAATTTTATGTATGAGATGTTCTAGGTAACCCTCTTAATAGTATAAATAAACTTTTAGGCTCTTTTTTTCCAATGGTTAACATAAGGTAAATAATTTAAAACAATTATAAATAAAAATGCAACATAAACTAAGACTTCACAAAGAACCTTTTTTACTAATAAAAAATTGAGAAAAAACTATTGAATCTAGACTTCTTGATGAAAAAAGACAAAAAATAAAAATTTGAGATGAATTAATTTTTATTTCAAGAGAAAGTGCAGAAGAAATAAAAACAGAAGTTTTGAAAATTTATAAGGAAAAAGATTTTGAAAAATTAGCAAAAATTATAGATTTAGAAAAAACTTGAACTAAAAAAGTTTGAGATTTTTTAGAAAGTTTAGAATTATATTATTCAAAAGAAAAACAAAAAGTTTTTTGAGTTGTGGCTTTGGAATTTTTGAATAAATAAAAATATTTAAAAAGAAAATAATTTTTAATAAGGGACTATATAATAAACTGTGTAAATAGAAATATCAAAAAAAATTAGCAATTACAAGAAAAATCCTTATAATTACTATATGTTATTTTTACAAAAAATCTATTTACACAGATTTTTATATACTCCCTATTTTTTTGAAGAAATTGATGTAGTACTAGAGTAAGAAACTAAATATAAATATAAATTTATACAAAACAAAAAAAAACTGAAATTTTTATTTCAGTTTTTTTATTTTGTAGCCTCTTTCTCCCTGAAAGGGGGGAGAGAATTCAAGAGAGAGGGAATATAAGTTAAGAAAAAAGTCTTACCCTCTTCTATTTCTCCCAAATCCTCCTCTAGAACTTCCACCTCTTGAACCTCCTCCAGATCCTGATCTTCTATTTCCAAATGAACTTCATCCTCCTCTATTTCATCATCTGTATCCTCATCTTCAACCTCCTCATCAACCAGAATTACTTCTAGCTTTTGCTTTTACAACAACAGGTCTTGCTGGATTTTCTTGCTTGAAAGTTTTCAAAATAATTTCTCATTCAGCAAAAGGAACTTCTACATATGAAAATTTATCAAAAATATCTATTCTTCCTGCAACTCTCATATTTACTCAAGTTTTTTCTTCAATAAATACTTTTATATCAACTACTCACATATCATCTTCTCTTCATTTTGCAACAAAAAGTCTGATTTTATCACTAGATTCTCTTGAATTTGATTCTCTTATTTCTACATAATTTCTATGATTAAATTCTTCTTTATAAAGTTTTTTAAGTACAGCAGCGACAACATCTTCAGGATTTCAAAGTTTTAATAATTCCAAAGCCATATCATGAAAATCAGCCAATTTTCCTTCTTCAATATTTGCTCTTGTTCTTTCAATTGCTCTTTTTTTCTTTCCTTCAATTATTTCTTCAACTTTTGGAATAGAATGTTTATCAATTTTTTTCTTAATAATTGTTTCAATATAAGATAATTTTCTTCTTTCAGAACTTGTAACAAAACTAATTGCTACTCAATCCTTCCCTGCTCTACCAGTTCTCCCAATTCTATGAGTATAAGTTTCTGGGTTATCAGGAAGAGAATAATTAACAACATGAGACAAATCAGGAATATCTATTCATCTAGCAGCAACATCGGTAGCAACCAAAATTTGTATTTTTTTTGCTTTGAATCTAGCTAAAATTCTTTCTCTTGCTTTTTGTTCAATATCTCAATGAATTGCTTCTGATTTATATCATTTTGAAATTAAATTTGAATTAACCTCATCAACATCAACTTTTCTTTGACAAAATATAATTGCATAAAAATTTTCTTCTGTATCAATAATTCTAGTCAAAGCATCAAATTTTTGGTGATTATTAACTCCATAATATTTTTGAATAATACTTGAATTAGTTAAAGTATCTTTTTTAACAGAAATTAAATCATATTCTCTCATATATTTTTTTACCATATCCAAAATTACTTTTGGCATAGTAGCAGAAAATAATAATACTTTTTTATTTACAGGAGTTTGAGTAAGAATTTCATCAATTTCTTCTTTAAAACCAACATTTAACATTTCATCAGCTTCATCTAAAATAAAATAATCTATTTTTGATAAATCTAATCTTCCTTTATTTAAATGATCTTTTAACCTTCCTGGAGTACCAACAACAATTTGAGGTTTTTTTCTAAGTGCAGCCATTTCAGTATTATAAGATTGTCCTCCATAAAGTAGGGCAATATTTAATCCTTTTTTTACATTAAAAGATTTTATTTCTTGAGCAACTTGAATAGCAAGTTCTCTAGTTGGGGCCATAATTACAGCTTGAGTTTGTGCTTTTTTTTCATCAATTCTTTCTAAAAGTGGAAGTCAAAAACTAGCAGTTTTACCTGTTCCAGTTTGAGCTTGCCCAATAATATCTTTATCTCAATTTAATAAAAGTGGAATTACTCCAGCTTGAATTGGTGAAGGAGTTTTATATCCTTTTCTTTCTATTGCTTCTAAGATTTCAGGTGATAGTCCTAAATCAGCAAAAGTTATTTCTTTTGTCATATAATTTTTTTAATTATAAATAAAATATTTTTAAAAAAATCTCTTTATTTTGTAGCCTCTTTCTCCCTGCAAGGGAGAGAGAATTCAAGTGAGAGGGCTTTTTAAAACAATAAAAAAACTCTATTCTTTTTAAAGAATCTAAAATTTAAGAATTTAAGTATTTATAAATTTTTTCATTTAAACACTTAAACTCTCTCATTTTTTCCTTTAATTATAGAGTTTTTGTGTTTTATTTCTAGATTAGAATTTTTTTACAAAATGGAGTATATGCACTTTTTTTTAAAAAGCAAAAGAAAATTTTATTTTCTTTACTTTTACTATCTTTATTGTTTAATAATATATTAATATTTTCATATTAAATAAAGTTTTTTTTTATTTTTTATGCTACAAATTATCTATACCATCACATTCAAGCAATCTCTTTTATTTCTTTTAATCCTTCTTTTCAAATTGCCTCTTGCAATTCTCTTAACCTTATATTTTGGTCAGGATTTCATTTAAATTCTTCTTCTTTCATAGTTACTTTTTTACCTGAGTCAGAATTTTTAGAAACTTCAGTTTTTCAATTTCCTATATCTTCATTAATGTTTTGTAAATTTTCTAACCTTTCTTTAAATTTTAACTTTTTCCCCATTTCTTCTTCAGGAACAAGTAAGTTTTCTAAAGTATCTTTTTCTGATTTTTCTTGAATTATATCATATTCTTCTTCTCATTTTAAGCTTTTTTCATATTTTTCTATAATATTTTCATCTTCTCTACTTTTTTTATAATCTTCCATTTGTATTTCTAATTCTTCTATTGTATATTCTTCTGTATATAAATTTAATTTACCTCATATTATTTCTAAAATTATTTTATTTTTTGGATTACTATTTAATTCATTTATTTGTTCTTCATAAATATATAAAAAATTATGTACTTTTTCTAAAAATTCTTTATTAACAAGTTGATTTAATTTTAAATTTGATATTATTCATCAATTTTTAGTTATTTTTTTTGAAATATTTTCTAATAAAACTCTTAAATAATCTTCATCTGCTTTTAAAATTACATTATAGGAACCTTTTAAAAAATGAGATATATCATCAAGTATATTTTTTAAATTTTTTATCAAATTTTTATTATCTATTATTTTTTCTTTATTTTTATTATCTATTGTTTTTTCTTTAAATTTTAAATATTCGTGAAACTTTTTTTCTAAATCTTCTTTATTTTTTAAAGCAATATTATATTTTAATCAATTCTTTTGCTCAGTATTTTCTAAAATAGAATTTATTTCTTCCAATTTTTTATGCAAAAAAGAATATATTAATTCTGTTTCTAATTCAGCAAAATCAGTTTCAATATAATTTAAATCTCACAAAGTATTTTTATGTATACATTCTTGAAAACTATTATTTTTCATTTTATTTTTTTTATTTATTAATTTTTTTACAAATTATATTTTAATATATTTTTATTAAATTGTCAAGTTTTTTTATTTAGATTTTCACTAATGACCTTTTTACTTTTCTTTTAAAAGATATTTTTCATTATCAAAAAAAATATAAATTTCATTATTTTCTTCTATTATTTTTTCAAAATTAAAAACATTTTCCAAAATAATTTTTTTGTTTTTTGTTTTTAAATCATAATTTATAATTATATTAGAAGAATATTTTTCTAATCATAAATTCTTTTTTTTATTTTTTTCATTAGCATAAATAATTCAAATATAATTATTTTTATAAACTATAAAATCTTTAAATAGATAAAAAAATTCCAAAATTTTAGTTGAAGAATCATAAATAAAACTTCACTTTTTAGTAACTATCAAATATTTTTTTCCAGAAATCTTTTTTATATAATTTGGAATAATTCAAAAATCTATTTTTATTAATTTTTTTGTTGTTAAATTATATAAAAATAATTGATTTTCAAAAAAAATATAAATTTCTTTATTTTTAGAATAAATTTTATCAAAATAAATTTCTTTTCCTTTATTTAAACTTTTTTCTTTTTTATTTATATTATTATAATTTTCTAAATTTTCTGAAATATTTACATTTTCAAAATTTAAAATTTCTTTTTTATTTATAAATATAAAAATTTTATTTCAATTTTTTTTAGAATAAATTTTATCATTTAAAAAAATATTTATAGCTTTTTCTCCTTTTAATCTTCTTATCAATTTTTCTCTTTTTTCTTTTTTTGTTATTTTTTTTATAATTTCTTTTTCTTTTTTTTCTAAAAAAATATTTTCTTCTTTTTTAATTTTATTTTCTCACTTTTTTTGTAAAACTTTTTCAATTTTTTTTGTTTCTATTTGTTTATTTTCTATAGTTTTTTTAACTAAAAAATTCCATAAAAAAAAGAATACAACAATTAAAATAATAATTGCTAAAGCTCTATTTGACATAGAATTATAAGCTTTTTTTAACCTAAATAATAATATTTTTAATTTATAGAACATATTTTTTTTTTAATCTGTTTAATAATAATATTTTTATATTATATTTATTTTATTAAAAATCTCAAAAATAAATTTGACTTTAGCTTCTTTTTTAATAAAATCCCTCTTGCAATTATAAAAACTTTTTGCCAACTTAGCTCAGCTGGTAGAGCATTCGCCTTGTAAGCGAACGGTCGTCGGTTCAAATCCGATAGTTGGCTCCATTAAAAAAATTAAAATATGGAAGTTTAAAAAAACTTTCAATTTTTTTCTTTATGTGGGCAGGTTCCAGAGTGGTCAAATGGGACGGACTGTAAATCCGTTAGCTACGCTTTCAGGGGTTCGACTCCCTTCCTGCCCACCATTTTTTTTTGCCCAAATGGTGGAATTGGTAGACACGCCGGCCTTAGAAGCCGGTATTGCAAAATGTGAGAGTTCAAATCTCTCTTTGGGCACCATTTACAATATATTTATATATTTTATTTTCGTATATAGCGAAATAATTAAAAATAATTAAAATTATGAGAAAAAATATACATCCAGATGTTAAAACAGTAAAATTTATTTGTTCTTGTGGAAAAGAATTTGAAGTTGAATCTGCAGTTGTAGATGATGAAGTGAGAATGGAAATCTGTTCTAATTGTCATCCATTTTACACAGGTGAAGAAAGAATCTTGAAAACAGGTGCTGTTGATAAATTTTATGCTAGAATGGAAAAATCAAAAAAATTGAAAAAATAAACAATTTTAAAAAAAAAATACTATTGAAAAATAGTATTTTTTTTGTATTTTTAAAAATTTATCTTATATATTTAGACTTATTTACTTCATGTTCTCTATTTGTAATTGCATAATGAATTTTTCAATCATTATCATGTAAATAAAAACGATGTGGAGTTTTTGTAGAAAAAATTGTTGCTTTTATTGTTTTTTCACTAGGATTTCAAATTGGAGTTGGTGGTAATCAAAGATTTTTTCTTAAGTTATAATTATTATCAGCATTTATGTTTTTTCATATAAAAGTAGGTGTACATTCTTTGTGTGTGATTTTATATGGATAACAAGCTGTAGCATCAGCTCAAATAGGCCATTTATCTACTATTCTTTGTTTTAAAATTCAAGCAATTATAGCAATTTCTTTTGGATTATCTCTAGAATTTGCTTCTTTTTCAACTATTGAAGCTAAATTAATTATATCCATTATTTCTTTAGCAGAATAATTTTTTAAATATTTTTTATAAACTTTTTTATCAAAGTTAGAAAGCATTTTATCAATTAAAATATCTATAGAAAAATTATTAGGATTTATATCATAAGAATCAGGATATAAAAATCATTCTAAAGTTTTTGTTTTTTTTAAAAATATATATTTATCTACTAATTTTTTATCAAATTTTTCTACTTTTTTTATAAATTCTCACTTTTTTATTAATTCTTTACTGGAATATAAATAATTATCTATATCATAAATATTCCATCATTCTAAAATAGTAATTTTTTGATCATTTGTAATTGGTTTTTGTAAAGCTTCAAAAATTGTTTTTATATTAGAATCTGTTCTAAGTACATATTCTCAAGCTTGTAATTCAAAATTTTCTGGAGTATTAAATTTGATATAAAATTTGTAAATATATTTATCAGTTATAGAATTTAATCATAATTTTTTTCTTAATAAATTCAAAGTATCTCAAGATTTTATTGTTATTTTTCTCTCTTTATCTACAATAATTTTATTTTCAAAATTTGAATAGTCTGAATAAACATAAATTCATAATATAATTAATAACCATATTACAATACTAAAAGGTTTAAATTTCATTTATATAAATTAAATAATAAAAAACTTGCTTGATTTTATTCAAGCAAGTTTTTTTTTCAAGTTTTTTAGTCTATCTCTTTTATTTTTTTTATGTATAAAAATACTTTTAAAAAAATCTAATTTTATCAGCATTTGGATGATCTTTTAATTTTTCAAGAGTTTTAGCTTCAATTTGTCTAATTCTTTCTCTTGTTACTCAAAATTCTTTTCAAACTTCTTCAAGAGTATAAAGGTCTCATCAATCTAAACCAAATCTCATAATGATAATTTTTCTCTCACGAGGAGTTAAAAAATCAAGCATTTGATAAAGATTTTCTTTTAATAAAACATTATTTATTTCATTATCTGGTGTCAAATTTTTATCATCTTCAATAAAATCTCATAAAGTAGTGTCTTCTTCACTTCAAACTGGAGCATCTAAACTCAAAATATCTTGAGAAATTCTCATTATTTGTCTAACTTTTCTAACATCCATTTCTAGTTCAATTGCCAATTCTTCTATTAATGGTTCACGAGTTAATTCTTGAGTTAATCTTCTGTAAGTATGAGTAAATTTATTTATAGTTTCAACCATATGAACAGGAACTCTTATTGTTCTTGATTGGTCTGCAATAGCTCTAGTGACTCATTGACGAATCCACCAAGTTGCATAAGTAGAAAATTTGAATCATTTTGTCGCATCAAATTTATCAACAGCTCTAAAAAGTCCAACATTTCATTCTTGAATTAAATCTAAAAGTCCTAGTCATCTTCACATATATTTTTTTGCAATTGAAACAACAAGTCTCAAGTTTGCAGCTGCTAATTTTTTTCTAGCATCTTGATCTCAACTTTTTATTCTTTTACCTAGTTCTATTTCATCTTCTGGAGTTAAAAGTCCAACTCTTCCTATTTCACTCAAGTACATTCTAATTGAATCATCACTTATTTCAGATAAATCTATAAAATTTTTAGTATCTTTTTTATCAGTATCTTTTGAAAATAAATTTTTATTGTCTAAATTATCAACAATATCAATTTTTAATTGTAAAAATCTAGTATAAACATCATCAAGTAGTTCTAAATCATCTTCAGCATGAGGTAAAGCTTTCATTAATTCATCTTGAGTAATTTTTCATTCTTTTTTTCATTTTTTCATTAATTCTTGAACTTCTTCAGGCATTCATTCCAAAAATTCTTCAGAAACTGTTGTTTCTAAAAATTGTTTAATTCATTTTCAAACTCTTCTTTTATCTTTATTTCTATCAATCGGAATTTTATCTCATTTATCTTTTGTATCAATTTGAAGTTTATTATCATTATCTCAATTATAATCTGCTAAATCAATTTTAATATTATTCAAATCTAATTCCTCAATTTGGTTTTTTACTTTTTCTTCACTAATTTTTTTAGAATTATCTTTTGTAGTTTTTTTTATAGGCATATTTTTTATTTATAATAAAATAGAAAAGCAAAAAAATCCCTTAAATATAAGGTTTTTTTATTTATTTTTATAAAACATTGCTAATTATATCTTTTTTTTTTTTTTTTATTACAAGCTATTTTTGGAGTTTTTTATAAATTTTATATAAAACAAAAAAATTAAATACAAAAAAAGTATTTAATTTTTTTAAAATTTTAAGGAAAACAATTAAAAATAAATTTTTGTATTGAATTCTCTATATGCAGATTTAATAATTGCAGCTTCTCTAATTTGTTTTTTAGAACTTGCTTTTTTATTGTATCTTTCACTTCTTAATTTTGAAACAATTCTTGACTGAAAAAAAAGTTTTTTATATCTTAAAACCATTTTTTCACAAGTAAAAAACATATTTTTAAAAAATTGACTTTTTTATAATATCTTTTCTTAAAAAATTATTTTTTCTAAAGTTTTAAAATCTAAAATTTTTTCTTCTTCTTTTATTATTCAAATAAAGATAATAAAAAGTTCTTTATTTTTAATTATTTTATTATATTTTTTAGAAATTTCATCTATTTGATCATCTGAAACAAAAGTTTCCATTAAATTATTTACATTTGTTTGAGTATTTTCCAATGTTTTTTCAAGTAATTTAGTTATTTTTCATAAAAATTCTTTTTTATCTTCAATAGTTTCAAATTTTTCTATTTTTTTACTTAAAACAAGTCTCATATAATCTTCTAATTTTTTATCATTTCAAAATCTAGATAAATAAAAATCTCTTTTTTGATAATTATTTCTAGCAAAATTATTAAAAAATCTTTCTTTTGCTTTATTAAATTCTTTTTTATCATCTGAAAATGGAAAACCATCTGATATAAAAATATTTCTTGAAGTTAAAATAACAGTATTATCTCCTTTTTCTAAAATTATATAATATACACTATTATCTATATCTCTCATACTTTTTACCTCTCTTACTTCTTCTAATAAGTATTCTAAATTACTATTATTTTTTTCATCAAATCTTTTAATAGAAAAAGTTCATTCAGATTTTTCTATATTTTTAATCAAAGAAAATCATTTTTTTCCTAAAATATCTTTTATATCTATTTTATTAGTAAAATTAGAAAAATTTAGATAACGTATTTTAGGAAAAGGAATATTATAATTTCAAGAAATTAAATAAATATTATCAGCTTGTTTTAGATGCTCTTTATCAATTTTATATTTAAAAGTTCTTGTAAAAAATTTTCTATCTTCTTTATTATAATCCTCTCTAATATAGCTTTTTCATTTAATTTGAGATATTTTTTTAAATTCAATATATTCAGAAAATACTTTTTTTATTTCTTCCAAACTTTTAATTCATTTTTTATTTTTTAATTTTTTATAATTTTTTTTATACTCATTTTCTAATTCTTTTTTCTTTTTTTCTAATTCTTTTAAAGAACTTTTTTCTTTAGATTTCATTTTTCAAAATTTTTCTATTTCTAAAATAATTTTAGAATAATTTTTAGTAAAATTATTTTGTAAATCAGTTGGAAAAAAAGGACTTTTAGAAAGAGATTTCATAGAATAAGGAGATTCTATAAAATCATCAGTAAGTTCCGGATATGAAGCAAAAGCTGTAAAACTAATAGAAATTCAAACTAAAACTCACAATGTTTTTTTCAACATATTTTTATTATTTTTTAGCATTTTTTTTTATTAAAAATTAAGATTAGTTTTTATTATATGAAATTAATATTTTTTTGCAAAAAAAAGTTAGAAAAAAATATTTTTAAAAAATTGACTTTTTTATAATTTTTATTATTATAAAAGAAAATAATAATAATAATTTATATTTTTATACAAAAAATTATGAAAAATTGATTAAAATTAGAAGTTTCAGAAAAAACTCCTGAAAAAGAATTACTTAAGCTTATTATAAAAAAATTATCAAAATTTATTTCATATGATGAAATAAAAGAAAAAAGAAAGAAAAAAGATTTAGATGAATTAATGAATAAAAGTGAAGAAGAAAATATAAATAATAGTGAAAAAGAAGAAAAATCTGTTAGCAATAAAATAGAAAATCTTATTAATAAAAATAATAAAGAAACAACTAACTTAAAAGAACTTTCTGAAAAAGATTATGATTTAGAAGAAATAAATAGTTTACAAGATTTAAAGAGATTTGTTTTAAAACATCAAGATATAATTGTTAAGTCCAAAGACATTGTTTAATAAATTTATAATAATAAATATACCAAAACATACTATAAACAATGTTTTTTTATAAATTTTTCTTAATTGTAAGAAGTTTTTGTTTAAAATCAAATAAA